>DAOUWH010000178.1 GCA_030667205.1 Nitrospirota bacterium | reverse complement strand
TGCTCGGCATAAGCAGCGTCCCGGCGATAAGGCTTGCCGGGCGGCTCGTTAATGCCATACGGGCCTCGTTGGGTCCTGGCCTCGAGAAGGTCTTCTACTCCGACAACGGCTCCACCGCGGTGGAGGCCGCCCTTAAAATGGCCTTTCAGTACTGGAGGCACAAGGGCGTAGAGGGAAGGCACAAGTTCCTGTCGCTTGAAAATTCCTACCACGGCGATACCCTCGGGGCCGTGAGCGTGGGCGGGATAGACGTCTTCCACAGCGCCTTTCGTCCCCTGCTGTTTGAGGTGCTACATGCCCCCTCGCCCTATTGCTACCGCTGCGGACTCACGGGACTCACGGAGTCCTCTCCCGAGGAATGCGGCCTTAAGTGCATAGATGCCATGGAAGACATCCTTAAGAGTCATAAGGACGAGATTGCCGCCGTGGTGCTTGAGCCCATGGTGCAGGGCGCCGGCGGCATGATAGTCTTCCCGCCCGGTTATCTCAAGGGGGTGCGGGAGCTTTGCACGAGATACGATGTGCTTATGGTCGCCGACGAGGTGGCCACCGGCTTCGGACGCACCGGTAAGATGTTCGCCTGCGAGCACGAGGCCGTGGCGCCGGACATCATCTGTCTGTCGAAAGGCATAACCGGGGGCTACCTGCCCCTTGCCGCGACCGTGACGACAGAGGACATTTACAATGTTTTTTTAGGAGAATTTTCGGACTTGAAAACTTTCTTTCACGGGCATTCATATACGGGCAACCCCCTTGCCTGCGCCTGTGCCCTGGCCTCGCTGGATATTTTTGAAAGGGACGAGACCCTGAAGCAGATTGAGCCAAAAATCGAGGTGCTTCGGGATTGGCTTAAAAAGGTCTCCGCGCACCCGCACGTGGGCGAGGCCCGGGGTCTCGGGCTTATGGCCGGTGTGGAGCTGGTAAGGGACAAGGCAGCGAAGGAGCCATATCCCTGGGAGGAGAAGATGGGCATGCGCGTCTGCTACGCCGCGCGAGAGGGCGGGGTGCTTATCCGGCCGCTTGGCAACGTAGTGGTCATCATGCCTCCGCTTGCAATAAGCGAGGAGGACCTCCGGCGGATGCTCGAGGTAATAGAGGAGGCCATATAGCGGACTACAGGGCCCCCCATGCAACCCTCCCAATGACTATAGGGGGCGACAAAATAAAACTAAGATGCCCCCAGGGACCGGAGTCCCGGGGGGCATCTTTATGGTTAAACGATACCGGGATTATCCGGAAGCGTTTAGTCTCTTAAGCAGAAAGACGGTCATCTGAAAGTTTGAGGCTTCTTCTGCCTTGACTGTTTTGTAAAAATCGCATTCGATGCAGTTGTCAAATTTTTGCGCGAACGTGCCCTGGGCCTTGCCGCCGCACAACGTCCCGGCCACCATCCAGCACGTCCTGCCGGCATTCAGCCCACCGTGGATGCTGTCGAGCCTCTTGTCCGTTGCCGCCTCGCATACGCCAAGCTCTGCAGTTTTCGGTCCGCCATGCTGCCTTCCGCAGTCCTTGTACTCCCAGCAGTTCTTCTTTGCCATGAAACCTCCTTCCCTTTAATCAGTGTTTAGAAGCATTAAAATAATGCCCGGGTAAGCAAACCCCGTCATAATACAGGAGTGCCAAGCGAAAATCCTGAATCTGCGATTATCATTAATATGAGTATGATAATTCGATACTTTAGCCTTGGGTATCTATTTCTTGCGCCGCTGTGCCCTAAGCACCGGCCCTGAGCTTTTGAAAGAGCACCGGCAATGAAAGGAAGTCCTTGCCCTCGCCTTTCTTTACATCATTGTAGAAATCACACTCAAGGCAGTTGGGGATCTTCTGGGCGTAGGTGCCCTGGACCTTTCCGCCGCATAATGTTCGCGACACTACCCAGCACGTCCTGCCGGCATTTACACCGTCATGAAGGCCATCGAGCCTCTTGTCCGTTGCCGCCTCGCATACGCCGAACTCACGGATTTGGGCTCCGCTTTCTTCTCTGCCGCATTTCTTGAACTCCCAACAGTTGATCTTCTTTTCCATAGGGACCCCCCATTTCTGTTGTAGGTGTCACGAGCAACGAACACTGCCCGTGTAAATAAAACTCCTTTACGATACGGAAGTGTTAAACGTGTCCTTGCTCTAAAATTATGATTACATATAAATTAAAACTTTAGTAATCTTGAAATAACCTTCTCCCATGTATTAGTGTCTCTGGCAGTGGATAAGACACATGCAAAATAAAACACTACTATTATACGGCAGAGTTGCGCGGAAGTCCTGAATTTGAAACTACAACTAACCTTATAATTTAAGCTTTAGATAATCTGTTATAGATTTCGCTTTAGAGTTGCATTAACTTGCCGGCGGACGGGATTGTAGAAGTTTTTGGCATGTGTTAAAGTTGAATCAATAGGCGAAAACAGGGGAGGCTCGGATGCGTACTTTTAAGAAGGTTGTCTCGCTTTTATTAATGTTAACCCTTACCGTCTTCGCGGGCTCGTGCGCGACGTACCACTACGAGGGGGCGGCCGTCGGCGGGGCCGTGGGCGGAGTGGCCGGAGCGCTGCTTGACGACAAAAATCCCTGGCGCGGCGGCGTGATAGGGGCGGCCCTCGGCGCGGTGTTCGGTGCCACGCTTGCCGACCTGTCCGCACGCGGCGCTAAAGAGGCCGCCGAGACCGGAGAGCCCGTGGAGTACAAGACCGGCGACGGCCGCAGCGTCTACCGCGCGGAGCCGCTTGAGTACGACGCGGAGACAAAGTGCAGGAAGGTGCAGGAGCGGGTCTGGGAGGACGACAAGCTCGTAAAGGACGAGATAAAAGAGGTCTGCGAGAGCGAAAAAAGAGAGGGTACATACCTTGGGGAAGAAGCAGGGGGAGGATATGTTGAAAGACAATACGATTATGATTATCCCCCGCCCCCTCGCGAGCCCGAATATGAGCGCGACGATGAATACGGCGGCCCCCCGCCCTGGGCGCCCGCGCATGGCTACAGGGCCAAATACCGCTACAGGTATTATCCCTCCTCGTATGTCTATTTCGGCGAGGACATGGGGCTTTATTACTATTACGATGCCGGCCGGTGGGAAGAGTCCCCGATACTTCCGGCAAACATATATCTGGATGTCGACTATGTGATTCTGGAGATGGACGCCGACAGGCCTTACGATTTCCACAGGGATGTCGTTAAAAGGTATCCCCCGGGGTTCAAGAATAACGAATACAAGGGCCCGGGATATTATTGATCCCGCAAGTCCGGTGAGTGCAACAGTAAAAGGAGGCAGGAGATGTTAACGGTAAGAAAGGCAATGATGGTTTTTCTGGCGGTTGCCCTGCTGGCCGTGGGCGCATGCGCTACCCACCAGTACGAGGGCGCGGCCGCGGGCGGTGCCGTGGGCGGAGCGGCCGGAGCGCTGCTTGACGACAATAACCCGTGGCGCGGCGGCCTGATAGGGGCGGCCCTCGGGGCCATATTCGGCGCGACCATCTCAGACGTCTCGGTCCGCGGCTCAAGGGAGGTTGTCGATACAGGGCGGCCCGTTGAGTACAGGACGAGCGACGGACGCGGCGTCTACCGTGCCGACCCGGCAGGTCCGTATGACCCCAGGACGAAGTGCAGGAAGGTGCAGGAGCGGGTCTGGGAGGGCGGAAAGCTCGTCAAGGACGAGACCAGGGAGCACTGCGAAAGCGAAAAGGTAGAAAGAAGATATTAGTGTGCCGTGTTCGGGATTAAGTGTAGCCGCAGGCTGAAGCCTGCGGCTACACACTACGAGGGGCGGAAGCACTTTTTTTAAAAAAAAAGCGCTTCCGCCTTTTTAGCCTTTTCCACGCCGAAGCAAATGCGCTCAGAGTGCCGTTTAATCGCCTGCTAACATCCCAAAAACAATGAAAATTATATATAATTAACTATGGGACTCATCTCCGACATCAGGCGCGACTACAGGGCCGTGTTCGAAAAGGACCCTGCCGCGCGCTCGGCCCTCGACGTGGTGCTGAGCTATTCCGGGTTTCACGCGATAGTTCTGCACCGGATAAACCACCTCCTGTGGAAGTCCGGGGTGCCTTTTGTACCGAGGTTTCTTTCCCAG
>DAOUWH010000021.1 GCA_030667205.1 Nitrospirota bacterium | reverse complement strand
CTGAGCATAGCCTTAATCAAACCCGGGTCCTCTCATATACGGCCCCGCCGGTGAAGGTCATTCTCTCGTAAGGAGCCCTATTAACTTGAACACAAAGACGGAAAACATCATGCCCATGAGAGCGCCGAAAGCCCCCAGTATGGCAAGTATGGATATAAACAGCACGGTAACGACAAGGCCTTCGGGAGACAGTGATACGGAGAAGAGTTTTGCTGCGTCGCCTGCTATGGCGTCGCGCCACGTGCCGCCGAGGCTGTCGGCGTAGAGGACGTCCATCAACAAAGCTATGGCGACACTGAGTGCCGCACCGCCCAGGGCCCCAAGAAGAAGAACAAGCTTAAGCCTTCTATCTTCCTGCATCCACCTATCTGTTCATCAGGTCCAGGAATTCCTGGTTGTCCTTCGTGCCCATGATCTTTCCAAGCAGGAACTCCATGCTCTCCACGGTGCTCAGGGGGTTTAGCACCTTCCGCAGGATCCACACCTTGTTCAGCGTGTCCTTGTCCATGAGGAGTTCCTCTTTCCTCGTGCCCGAAGAGTTTATGTCCATGGAGGGGAATATCCGCTTGTCCACGAGTTTCCTGTCGAGGTGTATCTCCATGTTGCCGGTTCCCTTGAACTCCTCGAAGATGACGTCGTCCATGCGGCTGCCGGTATCCACGAGGGCGGTGGCAAGTATGGTGATGCTTCCGCCGTCTTCGATGTTCCTTGCCGTGCCGAAGAACCTTTTAGGCCTCTGCAGGGCGTTTGAGTCGAGGCCGCCCGAAAGTATCTTTCCGCTTGCGGGCATCACGGCGTTGTAGGCCCTGGCAAGCCTCGTGATGCTGTCCAGAAGGATTACCACGTCGCGGCCGCTCTCGACCAGGCGCTTTGCCCTCTCGATGACCATCTCCGAGACCTGGCAGTGTCGCTGGGGCGGCTCGTCGAAGGTGGAGCTTATTATCTCGGCGGTGGGGACCTGCCTCTTCCAGTCGGTGACCTCCTCGGGCCTCTCGTCTATGAGGAGGATTATCAGGTGCACCTCGGGGTGGTTCTCCCGCATGGCCTTGGCTATGTTCTGCAGGAGCACCGTCTTGCCGGTCCTCGGGGCGGCCACTATCATGCCCCTCTGGCCCTTGCCCACCGGGGATATGAGCTCCATCACCCTTGTGGAGTACTCGTCCTTTTCGAACTCGAGCTTTATCTTCTCGGTCGGGTAATAGGGGATGAGGTTGTCAAAGAGACGCCTCTTGATGTTCTCATCGGGGGTGGCGGCGTTTACGGTCTCTACCTTCAGGAGGGCGAAGTAGCGCTCGCTGTCCTTGGGGGGCCTTATCTGCCCCGAGACGAGGTCGCCGGTCCTCAGGACGAAGCGCCTTATCTGGGAGGGCGACACGTATATGTCGTCGGGCCCCGGCAGGTAGCTGTAGTTCGGGGACCTCAGAAAACCGAAGCCGTCGGGGAGTATCTCGATGACCCCCTCACCGAAGATATTTCCCTTCCTTTCGACCTGGGCCTGTAAAATGGCAAATATAAGGTCCTGCTGCTTCAGGCCCGCGCCTTCGACCTTCATGTCTTTTGCAAACTGGTCGAGCTCGTTGATGTTCTTTGCTTTCAATTCTGCAATAGAGATGTCGTCCATAGAGACTCCTTGGGTAAAGCGTTCGCTCAATTCGTTCATCCCCCTTTATGGGGGAAGTCAGGCGGGGGCGCTAAGATTCCCCCTTCACTCATCTACGAGCCTCAGGCCGCCAGTGGAGGTGAACCGATATTTATTGCTGCCTGATACCTCGTGTTTACAGCCACCTGATATCCTGCACCGGTGTGCGGGGTGCTTTATTCTCCTTATGGTATCGTCCGACCGGTAACTATCGGTGGGTCTTAACGCGAATAAATGGGTTACACACTTCCTAAAAATAAGATACAAAAACTTGGCTGTCTTGTCAATACCTCAGCACTTTTTTTCGGGGTCGCCCGACCCCTTAGCCGGCCCGGACCCTCAGCACCGGACCCCGAGTCTTGGAAGAACCACCAAGAGGACAACCGCTACGGCGGCCAAGGCGAGTGCGTCGCTCACTTCTCTTTGGCCTTCTCGGCCTTCTTTCCCTTTTTCTTCTTTTCGGCGGCCTCTTTCTCGCGAATCTCCTCGTAGTCCACGAACTCCAGCACCGCCATATGAGCCCTGTCGTTGACCCTTCGCCTCGTGGACACTATCCTGAGGTATCCGCCGTTGCGCTCGGCAAACCGGGGCGCTATCTCGTCGAAGAGTTTTACCACGAGGGTCCTGTTGGGCATCTTGGCCATTGCCAGGCGCTTTGCGTGCAGGTCTCCTCTTTTGCCGAGAGTAACGAGCTTTTCGGCCAGCCTCCGGGTCTCCTTTGCCTTGGCAACGGTGGTCTCTATCCTCTGGTGCTCTATCAGGGCGGCCACAAGCCCCCTCAGAAGCGCCTTGCGCTGGTTTGCGGTCCTGCCGAAAAGCCTGCCCGCTACGTTATGCCTCATCGCTTTCCTCTCGCATGCTGGCGAGGGCCTCAGAATCCACCCTCATGCCCAGGTGAAGCCCCATGCCCCCGAGTATCTCCTTTATCTCGTTGAGGGACTTCCTGCCGAAGTTCTTTGTGCGGAGCATGTCGTGCTCAGTCCTCTGCACCAGGTCCTCTATGGTCTTGATGTCCGCGTTCTTGAGGCAGTTATGGGCCCGAACGCTGAGTTCGAGCTCGTCCACGCTCCTGAGGAGGTTTTCGTTGTAGGTGGCCTCTGCCTTATCCGTGGACCCCGGCGCTCTCTCGGTTTCCTGCTCGATCCAGTCTTCCTCGAGCACGAATAAACTGGAGTGCTCGTTGATTATGCGGGCCGCCTGCGAAAGGGCGCTGCCGGGAGTAATGCTGCCGTCGGTCCATATCTCCATGATGAGCTTGTCGTAGTCTGTGGACCTTCCGACCCTTGCCTTGTCGACCTGGAAATTCACCCTCTTGACGGGGCAAAAGGCGGAATCCACGGCTATTGTGTCCACGGGCATGTCCTCTTCCTTGTTCTCCTCGGCGGGCACGTATCCCTTGCCCTTCCTTATATAAAGCTCCGCCTCGAAAGTCACGCCCTTGCCCGCGGTGGCGATGACCTGATCGGGGTTCAGGAGCTTCACGCTTGAGTCCACCTTCAGGTTGCCGCCCTTGATCTCGGCCGGCCCTTTCACCTTGACCACGGCCGTCTTGGGGCCTTCGCCGTCCATGGAGAACCTGAGTTTCTTGATGTTGAGGATTATGTCAACGACGTCCTCCGGTATGCCCTCTATCGCGGTGAACTCATGCAACGCCCCTGTTATCTTCACACCGGTAACTGCGGCGCCCTCTATCGAGGAGAGAATCACCCTCCTTAAGGAATTCCCCAGTGTAATGCCGAAGCCGCGCTCAAGAGGCTCCGCGACAAGCTGTCCGTAAGTGTCGCTGAGCGTCTCTTCGTCGAAAGCTATCTTCTGCGGCAGTTGAAATCCCTTTTTACTTAAATCCATAAGGCCTCCTGTGCCTCAATTATTTATAAAACCATCGTGCCGGCAAATACGCCCCGGTCCCCCGCGGCAGGCCCCTACTTGGAGTAGAGCTCCACAATCAGCTGTTCGTGCACCGGCAGCGGAATCTCCTCTCGCGAGGGGATGTGGTCCATCTTGCCCCTGAAATTCCCGGCGTCGACCTCGACCCATTCGAGGATGCCCCTGTGCTGGGCCTTCTGGAGGCTGTCGGAGATGGCAGGCATCTTCCTTGATGACTCCTTTACCTCCACGACGTCGCCGACCCTCACAAGATACGAGGGGATATTGAGCCTGCGACCGTTTACGAGAAAGTGGCCGTGGCCCACGAACTGTCTGGCCTGCCTGCGGTTGTGGGCAAAGCCCATCCTGTAGACCACGTTGTCGAGCCTGCGCTCGAGGTACTGAAGGAGCACCTCGCCGGTCACGCCCTTTTTCGTGCTGGCCCACTCGTAGTAGCGCCTGAACTGCTTTTCGAGGAGCCCGTAGGTGTTCCTCACCTTCTGCTTCTCCCTGAGCTGTATCGCGTAGTCAGTGAGTTTAGACCTCCTCTGGCCGTGCTGTCCGGGCGGATACTTTCTCCTTTCCACCCCGCACTTCTCGGTAAAACACCTGTCACCTTTCAGGAAGAGTTTCTCGCCCTCCCTGCGGCACTGCCTGCATAGTGCGTCTCTGTATCTTGCCATGTATTAAACCCTTCTGCGCTTGGGCGGCCTGCAGCCGTTGTGCGGCACAGGGGTAACGTCCCTGATAATAGTTATATCAAGCCCTGCGGCCTGAAGCGCCCTGATCGCCGACTCACGGCCCGAGCCAGGGCCCTTGACGTAGACGTCCACCTGCTTCATGCCCGCCTCGGCCGCCTTCTTGGCCGCGGCATCGGCGGTTATCTGCGCCGCGTACAGGGTGCCCTTCCGGGAGCCCTTGAAGCCGAGGCTGCCCGCGCTCGCCCATGATATGACATTGCCCTGGGGGTCGGTTATCGTGACGATCGTGTTGTTGAACGTCGCCTGGATGTGCGCGGCCCCGGCAGGGATGTTCTTTTTTTCTTTTTTCTTGCCGCCCCTTTTTTTCTGCCCCATGTTATATCTTCCTCTTGCCCGCTACCGCGCCCCTCTTGGGCCCCTTGCGGGTCCGTGCATTCGTTTTCGTCCTCTGTCCCCTTACAGGAAGCCCGATGCGGTGCCTGACCCCCCTGTAGCATCCGATATCCATGAGCCTCTTTATGTGGCCCGAGACTTCCCGCTTCATGTCGCCCTCGACCCTGAAGTCCCGCTCGATGGCGTTTCGTATCTTGACTATCTGGTCGTCGGTGAGCTCCCTGACCCTGACGTTGGGGTTCGTCCCGGTATCGGCCAATATCTTCTTCGACGAAGACATCCCGATGCCGAAAATCCTCGTAAGCCCAACCTCAACTCTTTCGTTCTTTGGCAGCTCCACTCCGGCAATTCTGGCCATCAGGCTCCTCCCTTTATCCTTGCCTCTGCTTGTGGCGGGGGTTTTCGCATATCACCCGCACCACGCCTTTTCTTTTTACCACCTTGCACTTGGCACATATCGGTTTTACCGAAGCACGTACTTTCATCTCATCCGCTCCTTACTTGTACCTGTAAGTTATCCTGCCCTTGGTAAGGTCGTAGGGCGACAGCTCCAGGAGCACCCTGTCCCCTGGCAGTATCTTTATAAAGTGCATCCTCATCTTTCCGGAGATATAAGCCATTATTATCTGGTCGCTGTCGAGCTTCACCCTGAACTTCGCGTTGGGCAGCGTCTCTACTATCGTGCCTTGGACTTCTATGCTGTCTTCTTTAGGCATCTGAACCTAATATTATACTTATATTACACATGCTCGGTCAAGACCCTAGGTTCGTCCTCAGTTATGGCCACCGTGTGCTCGAAATGTGCCGAGAGGCTGCCGTCAGCCGTCACGGCGGTCCATCCGTCGTCGAGCACATTTACGCCCGAGCCCCCGGCGTTTACCATGGGCTCAAGGGCCAGCGTCATGCCGGCGCGGAGCCTCGCCCCCCGGCCGCACCGGCCGTAGTTGGGAATCTGGGGCTCCTCGTGCAGCTCCTTGCCAATGCCGTGGCCAACAAATGTCCGCACCACCGAAAACCCGTTGGCCTCCACGTGGCCCTGGATGGCACAGGAGATATCAGAGACCCTGCCCCCGGCCCTCGCGGCGTCGATCCCGAGGTCTAAGGCCTCAGCCGTTACCCGCATGAGGGTCTCGGCGGCCTCGATAACCCTGCCCACGGGGAGGGTTATCGCCGCATCGCCGTAAAATCCTTTGTAAAAGACCCCTATATCTATGCTGATGATGTCGCCTTCCTTAAGCTTGCGCGAAGAGGGTATGCCGTGCACGACCTGGTCGTTGACCGAGGTGCATACGCTTCCCGGAAACCCCCTGTATCCCTTAAAGGCGGCCCGTCCGCCGTTTTTGTCAATAACGCTCGCCGCGAACTTCTCTATCTCCCTGGTCGTGACCCCCTCGGCCACAAACCCCTTGAGGGCCCCGATTGTCCCGCCTACTATCCGGCACGCATCGCCTATTCTCTCTATCTCGTCATTGGACTTAAGGACGATCACGGCGCACCCTCTAACCCCTCCGGCCCTTGAGCCTCCCCTTTCTGAGGAAGCCCTCGTAGGAGCGGGTCACGAGGTGCGACTCTATCTGCGAGACCGTATCCAGTGCCACACCGACCACTATCAGGAGCGACGTGCCGCCGAAATAGAATGGCACGTTGAATTTGCTTATAAGTATCTCGGGTATTATGCAAACGGTAGCAAGGTAAATTGCGCCCACAAAAGTAATCCTGCTAAGCACCCTGTAGATGTATTCCGAGGTCTTGTGCCCCGGCCTTATGCCCGGGATGAAGCCGCCGTACTTCTTGAGGTTGTCGGCGACATCAACGGGGTTGAACACCACGGCAGTGTAAAAATAGGCGAAGAAGAATATCATTCCGATGTAAAGCACCGTATACGTCAGCGTGCCGGGGGCAAGCTGCCCGGCGATGCTCTGCACCCAGGGGATGGAGATGAAGCCGGCCACCGTAGCCGGGAACATGATTATCGAGGAGGCGAATATCGGGGGGATAACGCCCGCGGTGTTTACCTTCAGGGGCAGGTGCGTGGACTGGCCCCCGTAGACTTTTCTGCCGACGACTCGTCGGGCATACTGTACGGGGAGCTTCCTCTGGCCCCTTTCGACGTAGATTATCAGGGCGACCACGACTACCATCATCACCAGGAGGGCTATCAGGAATATCACCGTAAGCTCCCCGGTCTTCGTGAGCCTTACGGTATTGATTATTGCCGCGGGCAGCTGCGCCACTATGCCGGCGAAGATTATCAGGGATATGCCGTTGCCTATGCCGCGCTCGGTTATCTGCTCGCCAAGCCACATTATGAATGCGGTGCCCGATGTCAGGGTTAGCATGGTCATGAGCCTGAAACTCCAGCCGGGGCTCTGGATGAAGGCCCCTCCGGCCATGGTCTCAAGGCCCACGGATATGAAGAACGACTGTATGATGCTAATGCCTACCGTGCCGTAGCGGGTGTAGCGGGTAATTTTTTTCCTTCCCGCCTCCCCCTCTTTGGCGAGCTTGCCGATGTACGGCACCACGACGGTGAGAAGCTGAAGTATGATGGAGGCGCTTATGTAGGGCATTATGCCCAGGGCGAATATCGTGACCCTGGAGAGCGCCCCGCCGGTGAACATGTCGAAGAAACCCATGATGGCGCCGCCGCGCTCCGAGAGAAATTTCGAAAGCTCTTCACCGTTGATGCCCGGTGTTGGGACGTGCGCCCCGATGCGGTAGACGGCCAGGAGGGCGAGGGTAAAAAGCACCCTGCTTTTAAGTTCTGCTATCTTGAAGATGTTCTGGAAACTCGCGAAGGCTCCCAAATCAGATCACCTCTGCGGTGCCGCCTGCTCCCTCTATCTTCTCCCGCGCAGAAAAACTGAAAGCGTTGGCCCTTACCTTCACGGCGCGGGTTAGCTCGCCCGTGCCCAGGACCTTGAGTCCGTCGTTTATGGATTTTATGATTCCCTGCTCAAGAAGGACCTCGGGGTTGACCTCGTCGAGGCCGCACCTTTCGATGTCCCTGAGGTTCAGTACTGCATGCCTTGTAGCGAAGGGGTTTTTAAAACCCCTCTTTGGAAGCCTCCTCTGAAGCGGCATCTGGCCGCCCTCGAACCCTAGCCTCACACCACCGCCAGAGCGGCATTTCTGTCCCTTGTGCCCCCTCGTGGAGGTCTTGCCGTGGCCTGAGCCCGGGCCGCGTCCCACGCGCTTGTTCTTTTTCGTGCTCCCCCGTGCTCCACTTAGCTCCTGTATCTTCATGGCCGTGTCTCAGCTCCTTGCGCTTCCTCTTTCTTCTCCCCTTTGGCCGCTGTCTCCTCGGGCCTACCCTTCCTGAGCCTTATCGCCTCCTCAGGGCTCCTGAGCTGGCCCAGGCCGTCAAGCGTGGCCCTCGCCGTATTGAACGGGTTGTGCCCGCCGAGGCTCTTGGCCACGATGTCCTGAATTCCGCAGACCTCGATTATCGCCCGCACCGGGCCTCCGGCGATGATGCCCGTGCCCTTCGGGGCCGGGTTCATCACTACCATGCCGCCGCCGAACTTGCCTATCACGCGATGGTGTATGGTGGTGTCCTTAAGTGGGAATGACATAAGGCTCTTCTTTGCCCGCTCCACGGCCTTTCTTATGGCCTCGGGGACCTCGTTGGCCTTGCCTTTTCCGATGCCCACGATGCCTTCGCCGTCGCCGACGACGACCAGGGCGCTAAATGAAAACCTTCTGCCGCCCTTGACGACCTTGGCCACCCTGTTTATGTAGATTACCTTGTCCTTTAGAGTCAGACCTTCCGGCTCAATTCTTCCCACTATGCCTCCTTGAAAAAATCACTTTAAAACTCCAGCCCCGCCTCTCTGGCCGCATCGGCAAGGGCCTTGACCCTGCCGTGGTAGAGGTAGCCGCCCCTGTCGAAGACGACCTTCCTGATGCCAGCCTTGAGGGCCTTCTTGCCAACCAGTTCGCCAGCCTTGCGGGAGGCCTCGATATTGCCCCTGTGGCCCTTGTGCCCCTTGAAGGAGGCGGCATCGAGCGTCGAGGACGACACGAGGGTCCTGCCTGCGGCGTCGTCTATTATCTGCGCATATATATTGTTGAGGCTCCTGTAGATGCAGAGCCTCGGCTTCTGCGTGGTGCCGGAGACCTTTTTCCTTATACGCGAATGACGCCTCTTTCGCATATCGTTTCTTGACGCCATTTTATAAAAACCCTCCGTTTATTATTTCGCGGCCTTGCCGGCCTTGAGCTTCAGCCTCTCGCCGGCATAGCGTACGCCCTTGCCCTTGTAGGCGTCGGGCTTTCTTATCGCCCTCATGTCGGCGGCCACCTGCCCTATCTTCTGCTTGTCTGTGCCGGTCAGGGTGATAGTGACCTGCTTCTTGTCACCTTCGGCCTTTATGCCCTCGGGCAGCTTGAACTCCACCGGGTGGGAGTAGCCCACCATAAATACCACCTTGTCGTCCTGGACCTGGGCCTTGTAGCCGATGCCCACGAGCTCGAGCACCCTGGTGTAGCCCTCCGAGACACCGGTGACCATGTTCTGGATAAGGCTCCTCGAAAGGCCGTGAAGCGCCCTCACGGGCTTTGAGTCGTTGACCCTTGCGACCACCGCCTGTCCGGCCTCCACAGAGACGCTTACGCCTTCGGGATGGGTCCATTTAAGCTCGCCCTTCGGCCCCTTTACGGTTATGACGGCGCCGCTGAGCTTAACGTCCACCCCGCTGGGTATCGCGACCGGCTGTTTACCAATCCTTGACATCAGGCGCTCCTTTACCAGACATGGCATATCACCTCGCCGCCCACTCCCGTGTGGCGGCATGCCCTGTCGCTTAAAACT
This sequence comes from Nitrospirota bacterium, assembly GCA_030667205.1. Classification (GTDB taxonomy): domain Bacteria; phylum Nitrospirota; class Thermodesulfovibrionia; order Thermodesulfovibrionales; family JdFR-86; genus DAOUWH01. Next base: position 2,402 of record DAOUWH010000021.1, on the reverse strand, counting down.
CCCTTGGAGGTCGTCAGTATCGCAATGCCCACACCGCCAAGGACGCGGGGGACTTCGTCCTTACCCACATAGACGCGCCTGCCGGGCTTCGAGATCCTCTTAAGGTTGACTATGATACTGTCGTTTTCATGGTACTTGAGGTTCAGCCTCAGCATGCCCTGCTGCTTGTACTTCAGTATCTTGTACGCCCTGATGAAGCCCTCCTCCTTGAGTATCTTGGCGATCTCAAGCTTGAGCCTCGAGGCCGGCATATCGACCTTGTCGGCATTGACCCGGACGGCGTTCCTTATCCGGGTGAGCATGTCAGCAATAGGATCAGACCACATGTTCTCCCTCTACCAGCTTGATTTTGTCACTCCAGGTATCTGGCCCTTCAGGGCGAAGCTCCTGAAGCATATCCTGCATATGCCGAACTTCCTCATGTAGGCCCGCGGCCTGCCGCACAGGCGGCAGCGGTTGTATGCCCTGACCTTGAACTTCGGCTCCCTGTTGGCTTTCTCAATCATGCAAACCTTTGCCATAACACTCCTTTACTTTGCAAACGGCATTCCCATATGGGCCAGGAGCGCCCTGCCCTCGTCGTTGCTCCCGGCGCTGGTGCATATTACGACGTCCATACCGTGTAGAAGTTCTACCTTGTCGTAGTTTATCTCCGGGAAAATCGTTTGCTCCTTTATGCCCACGGCGTAGTTGCCGTGCCCGTCGAAAGACTTCGGGGAGACACCCCTGAAGTCCCTTATCCTCGGAAGCGCGAGGCTTATGAACCTGTCGAGGAACTCGTACATCCTGTCCCCCCTGATGGTGACCATGCAGCCGATGGGCATGCCCGCCCTGAGCTTGAAGCCCGCTATGGCCTTCTTGGCCTTGGTGATCACGGCCTTCTGCCCGGCTATGCTCGTAAGCTCCTTCTGGATGCTGTCGAGGAGCTTGATGTTCTGGATGGCCTCGCCCAGCCCCACGTTCAGCACCACCTTCTGGAACTTCGGCACCTGCATCACGCTCTTGTATGAAAACTCCTTCATCAGAGCCGGCACTATTTCCTTCGTGTACTTTTCCTTCATCCGCACGGCCATTACTTGTCTATGACCTCCTTGCACTTCTTGCAGACCCTGACCTTCTTGCCCGTCTCCAGCACCTTGTTTCCGAACCTGGTGGGCTTGTCGCACTTAGGGCAGACAAGCATCACGATTGATATCTTCACCGGGGCCTCTTTCTCGATGATGCCCCCCTGCTGGTAGCGCTTCGAAGGCTTCATGTGCCTCTTGACGAGGTTGACCCTCTCCACGAGGATCCCATCCTTTGCGGGCGTAACGACGAGCACCCGGCCGCGCTTGCCCTTTTCCTTGCCCGAGGTAACGATTACGATGTCGTCTTTCCTGATGCCAAGACCCATTTTTCTAAAGCACCTCCGGCGCAAGCGATACTATTTTCATGAATTCCTTCCACCTCAGTTCCCTGGCCACGGGACCGAATATCCTCGTGACTACGGGTTCTTTCTCGGCGCTTATGATAACAACGGAGTTACGGTCGAACCTTATGTACGAGCCGTCGGCCCTCCTTTGTTCCTTCTTCGTCCTTACGACCACGGCCTTGACCTTTGCCCCCTTCTTTATTGCCCCGTCGGGGGCGGCCTCCTTGACGCTGGCCACTATGATGTCGCCGAGCCTGGCGTAGCGGCGCCTGGACCCGCCGAGGACCTTTATACACATAACTTTCTTGGCACCGGAATTGTCGGCCACCTCAAGTCTGCTCATGTGCTGGATCATTTCTTAAACCTTCTCCACTATGTCGAGCACCGTCCAGCGCTTGCTCGCGCTCAGGGGCCTGGACTCGATTATCTTGACCGTATCGCCGACCTTCGCGCGGTTTTCCTGGTCGTGGGCCTTGAACTTCGTGACCCTCTTAACCGTCTTCCGGTACCGCCGGTGCTGCACCAGGTTTGTGACCGTGACCGTAATGGTCTTGTCCATCTTGTCGCTTATGACCGTGCCGGTGTAAACCTTCTTAGGCATTTTTACCTTCCGTCTCTTTCTCCGTAATCACGGTAAGTACTCTGGCTATGTCCTTCCTGACCACCCTTATTCGCCTGGGGTTTTCCAGCTCGCCGGTGGCCGTCTGAAACCTGAGGTTAAAGAGCTCTTTGCGGAGGTCCGTCTCCTTGTCCCTGAGTTCCTCGACCGTCTTGTCCCTGAGCTCCGAAGCCTTCACGGCAGGATTTCCTCTCTGTTTACGAATTTCGTGGCGATGGCCAGCTTCCGTGAGGCAAGCCTCATGGCCTCCTTGGCCACCGGCTCGTCAATCCCGGCGACCTCATAGAGGATGCGGCCGGGCTTCACTACCGCTACCCAGTACTCGGGGGAGCCCTTGCCCTTGCCCATCCTGGTCTCGGCGGGCTTCTTGGT
>DAOUWH010000043.1 GCA_030667205.1 Nitrospirota bacterium | reverse complement strand
TACGGGAACTTCTTAAAGAACTGTTTGACCTATGAAGTCCTCAGAGAGCTATTTCGTTGCCGTGTGCGAAGATATACTAGAGGAAGCCGGAAGGCTCCTTCTTGAGATACAGGAAAGCTACGGCCGGGGGATAGACCCCGACTCGATAAACGCCCTTTTCCGTTCCATGCATACCTTAAAAGGCCTTGCGGGCCTGTTCGGCCACGAGGACATATCCGAGATAAGCCATGCCCTTGAGTCCCTGCTCGACGACATAAGGCTCGGAAGGTGCGAGATGACGGACAAGGCCATTGACCTGTTCCTGAAATATACGGATATACTGCGAGTGCTTGTCAGTACCCCCGTGGAAGAAAGAGGGGAGACCGGGGACTACATCAGAGAAATCGAGTCTTTCAGGGAGTCTGTGAAGAAAGGCGAGAAGGGCGAAATCATGGAGGGCCTGATAGACGAGTCCATACTGAGGGTGCTTTCGGAATACGAAGAGCACCGTCTCAAGACGAACCTCAGCGAGGGCAAGGGAATTTACATGATGAGCCCCATGTTCCCCCTTACGGAATTCGACAAGTCCCTCGGGAATCTGACCGACAGGATAAAATCCTCGGGAGAGCTCATTTCCACGATGCCCACTACCGAGGACGCCCCCGACGGCTCTATAGGGTTTAAGCTCATGTTCGGAAGCGCCGAGACCCTGGACGCCCTGTCCGACATGTTCGAGCACGAGGTCGATGAGCTTGTCGCTCTGAAGGGCGCGGGGCCGGTTGCGGCTCCGGTGGAAGTTCCGAAGGTGGAGGCCGGGGCGGAAATGTTAAAGACCACCACCTCCATGGTGAGGGTGGACATCAACAAGCTCGACAGGATTCTCAATACGATCGGCGAGATAGGCCTCGCAAGGCACGCCATCGGGAGGATATGGTCAGAGATGGCCGAGCAATACGGCCACAGCCCGCTCGTCATCGACATTTACAAGGCTGGCCAGGTACTGGAGCGTAAGATAGGCGAACTCCAGGGCCAGATGCTTGAGATAAGGATGGTGCCCGTCGGGCAGATTTACAGAAGGCTCGCCCAGGTTATCAGGCGGTACTCAAGAGAGGTCGGCAAGAAGATAGACCTTAAAATGTTCGGCGAGGATACGGAGATAGACAAGTACCTTGCCGAGGAGATAGTAGACGCCCTGGTGCATATCGTGCGGAACGCCATAGACCACGGGCTTGAGTCTTCCAAGGAAAGGCTATCTGCAGGAAAGCACGAGGCCGGAAGCGTAACCTTGCGGGCTTTTCAGAGGGGCAATCACGTGGTCATGGAAGTAACCGACGATGGGCAGGGTATCAACCCGGAGAAGTTGAAGAAAAAGGCGCTCGAAAAGGGCCTTATAGGGGCGGACGCCGAGCTCAAGGACAAGGACGTCATGGACCTGATATTCATGCCGGGCTTCAGCACGACAGAGGTCGTAAGCGAGGTCTCGGGAAGGGGTGTGGGCCTCGATATAGTCAAGGACAGGGTAGCCATGCTCGGCGGCTTCGTGGACGTCGAAAGCGAAAAGGGCATCGGCACGACGTTTACGCTTACGCTTCCTATCACCCTGGCTATCATGAAGGTGCTCATGGTGAGGGTGGGCAATGGCACTTATGCCGTCCCGCTATCTTCGATATCCGAGACCCTGTCCATCAGCCACGACAGCCTTCAGAGCATAGAGAACAGGAAGGTCTTTAACCTCAGGGGCGAACTCCTTCCTGTGACCTGGCTTAAAAGCGTTTTCGATATCGAGGGCGATGCAGGCACAGAGAGGTCTTTTGCGGTGATAGTGGGCTTCGGTGAAAGGCGGATGGGGCTTCTGGTGGACGAACTCCTGAGGCAGAACGAGGTCGTCATAAAGACCCTTGGCGAATACCTTGAAGACATCAAGGGCCTCGCAGGGGCCGCCGAGGTGGGAAAGCACGAGACCGTGCTGGTGCTCGATATCGAGGGCATAATAGAGGAGTGTACGGCCAGGAGGGGGGCGCTGCATGTATAAGGAGTTCTACGGCCTGAGGGCCAAGCCCTTCAGCAAGACCCCAGATCCGAGGTTCCTGTACCTCAGCCGCGCTCACGAGGAGGCGCTGGAGAGGCTCCGTTATGCGGTCGAAGAGAAGGAAATAATACTCCTTACCGGGGATATCGGCTGCGGCAAGACGACCCTGACGAGGGCGCTGATAGATTCGCTTGACGAAAAACACAGGATAGTCATGATACTGAACCCGAGGCTCACGCCCAACCAGTTCCTGAGGGTCGTGGCAAAGCGCTTCGATATAGACACGGACACAAATTCCAAGGACGGCCTTCTGGAGGCCATCCACGACAGGATTTACATGGACTACGAAGAGGGCATCACGCCCGTTATGATAATAGACGAGGTGCAGCTTGTCCCCTGGAGGGAGACCTTCGAGGAGATAAGGCTCCTTACCAACTACCAGCTTGACGAGAGCAACCTCCTGAGCCTCGTCCTGGTGGGCCAGACCGAGTTCAGGAACAAAATCAACCTCAAGGTGCTCCAGCCCCTGAGGCAGCGGGTAGGGCTTTTCTACCACATCGGCCCGCTTTCGGAGGAAGAGATCGAGGGTTATGTGGAGTTCAGGCTCTCGGTGGCGGGCAGGCCCGACATGCTGTTTACGAGGAGTGCTTTAAGGGCTCTGTACAGGTATTCCGGCGGCATGCCCAGGCTGATAAACAGCCTGGCGAACCTGGCGATGCTTGAGGGCTACGGTCAGGGCTCGGACCTGCTGAACGAGTCCAAGATAGAGGCCGCATCAAGAGAGCTGGGGCTCCATACGATCAGGGTGAACTGAGGCAGGCAATCTCTCTTCAGATGCTTAGATTGCTTCGTCGGTCTATCGGCTTCTTGGATCGGGTCGATTCCGACATCGCAATGACAGTAAAACAAAACCTTCCAGAATAACCCGCAGACTGGATGTATTAATTTTGCCTTTCCGCTGGCGGATGTTAGCGGAGCGTTTTAAGCCCGTTTTGAGGCCCGGCTCGGGGGGCTGAGGGCGCTTGCGATCTTTTCAATAAGGTCTATTGTCTCTTCCTGCTTCTTCTTTGACGCCTTGAGCTCGTCGATGAGTTCGGAGAGGAACTGCTTTGTGGTCTCGAAGGAGTACATCATCTGCTCCAGCATGGTCTCGACATTGGAGTCGTTCATATCGGTGGAGATTTTGGCCAGGGTCGAGTGCATCTCTGCAATGGTCTTATCGAGGCCCTGAAACTGCGCCGTAGCGGATGGCTGTTCAGCGGGCGGCTGTTCGGCGAACGGATCTCCAGCGAATGGTTCCTCGACGGACGGCTCTTCAGCGGGTGGCTCTTCCTCACGTAGCAGTTCATCAAGGGGGAGTTCCGCGAGGGGCAGGTCCATAGGATGTTTTCCCATAAAGGGCTGTTCCGCAGGTGTAGATTCCACAGGTGGCCCCGCTTCCTTGAGGGAAAAGTGTGATTTATCGAAGACCGCTACGGGCCTTGCCTCCGGGGCGGAATAAACCACGGTGTCCTGCACCCCTGGCTGCTCAAGCACGAGGTTCTCCAGTGGGTTCTCCACTGAAGCCGCCACTACCTTGGGCGGTGGAGGCGTAACGCCTATTTTGTACTTTATAGCGATGTGCTTCAGGAGTAGCTTGGTGACTGCCTGAAACGTCTCGTTCACACCCTTGCCGTTGACGGCCTCAGCGTTTACGGTCGGGTAGCCTGCGGAGTTCAAATCCTTGTCCAGGGTCTCGACGGGAAGCACGTCGTCGAGGTCTCTTTTGTTGTACTGCAGGACCACGGGGATGTCCTCGGGGTCCAGGTTGTTGGGCAGGAGGTTGTCGCGCATGTTCTGAAGGCTTTCGATGTTCTCCTGCCTCAGGGCCGTCTGGCTGTCCGCGACTAGTACCACGGCATCGGCTCCCTTGAGGACGAGCTTTCGTGTGGCGTTGTACATGACCTGTCCGGGTACGGTGTAGAGTTGGAACTTCACGGTGAAATCACTGATTTTCCCGAAGGCTACGGGCATGAAGTCAAAAAACAGCGTCCTGTCCGATTCCGTGGCAAGCGAGATGAGCTTGCCCCTGCGGTCGGGAGTGATGATTGCGTGGAGGTGCTGGAGGTTTGTGGTCTTGCCGCTCAAGCCAGGCCCGTAATAGACTATTTTGAGGGTTATCTCCTTGGAAGTATAATTAATTAAAGCCATGGCCGAGTATACCACAAGGGGTATTAAACTATTGCATAGACACCGTTTCTGTTGCGGTGTTTCACCCTGTACATGGCCTCGTCGGCAAGCCTCAGGAGGTCTTCCTGCGACTTGGCGGTCTCGGGGTAGGAGGAAACGCCGAAGCTCGCGGTTATCCTGAAGTTGTAGCCCTCTTCTTTGAGGAAGATGTTTTTCTCGATGGACTTCCTCATCCTCTCGGCCACGAATACCGCGTCTTTAGGGGTGGTCTGCGGCAGCACGATGACGAACTCGTCCCCTCCGTAGCGTGCGACGATGTCCAGGCCCCGGACGTGGTTGATAAGGAGCTGGCCTATTTCCACGAGGAGCTTGCTGCCTGCGAGGTGGCCGTAGTTGTCGTTTACGTTCTTGAAAAAGTCGACGTCCATGAATATCAGGCAGACGGATGTGCCGTAGCGGTCGCTCCTCTGGACCTCGGTCTCTATGGAGCGGCTCAGGTACCTTGAATTGAAAAGGCTTGTGAGGTCGTCGGTGACTACCAGCTCCTGGAGTTTCTGGTAAAGCAGTATCCTTTCGACCGCGAGTGCGGCCTGGTCGACGAACCTCATGAGCAGTTCGAGGTCCTCCTCGGTGAAGTTCTCTCCGGTGGTCTTGTTAATGACCTCAAGGACACCGAGCACCTTGCCCTTGCTCTTGATGGGGGCGGCCATGAGGCTCTTTGTCCTGAAGCCCGTGTGCCTGTCCGCCCTTCGGGAGAACCGCTTGTCCGTCGAAACGTCAGGGATTACTATCGGGATCCCTTTTTCCGCGACCCAGCCGGCCACGCCCTCGCCGGGTTTCAACCGGAACTGCTTGAGCTTTTTCCTTGCCTTGCCCTCGGCGTGCTGCAGGACCAGCTCACCGCTTTCTTCGTCCACGAGGATTATAGACCATGACTCTGCCAGGGTCATCTCCTTGATCTTTCGCGTTACGATGACGAGGATCTTTTCGATGTCGTGAGAGGAGGTGAGCATCTTGTTTATCTCTTCGAAGAAGGCGATCTCCTTGTTCTTGTGGCTAAGGGACTTCGTGAGGAGTTCGTTCTTTTCGTGCAGGCGGGTTTCCTTCAGGATACGCTCGGCGAATTGCAGGAGTTCCCTCTGCGAGGGCCTGTAGAGGGGGTAGGCCAGGGGTTTTCTGAGCCAGGGGTTGACCCGCCCGGGGGCGTCCTCGGTTGATATGATGATTTTCGGGATTTGGCCGGAGGCCCTTGCCAGGTCCTTGGCCGAACCGTTCTGCTCAAGGTCGATGATAATGAGCGCCGTCTTCTTAAGACTCTTCAGCGCCTTCTGGGACGAATGAAAGGTCTTGACCGTGTAGCCGCTGGCCCGGAAGGTCTCGGCATAGTCTTTAAGACCGCGTCCTATGAAAAAAACTTCAGACACTTTTCCCACAACATTTCTTGTATTTTTTACCGCTTCCACAGGGGCAGGGGTCGTTCCTGCCGACCTTCTGCTCCCTCTTGACAGGTTTCCGTTCCTCAGCCCCTTCGACCCTATTGTAACTTACCTGTTGCCCTCTTGGCACGCTTTTTATTTCATCGGCCCCTCTGACCTGTACCTTAAAAATCCTGCTCAGGGCCTCGGTGGACATCCTGCCGGTCATTTCCGTAAACATGTCGAAGGCTTCTTTCTTGTATTCCGTGAGGGGGTCCCTCTGGCCGTAGCCCCTCAGGCCGATGCCCTCTTTCAGGTGGTCCATGGCAAACAGGTGGTCTTTCCACTGGGTGTCCAGGAGCTGAAGCACCACGACCTTCTCGATATAGCGCATCATGTCGCTTCCGAGCTCTTTTTCCTTTTCCTCGTAGGCCCGCCTGGTCTCGGAGAGCAACGATTCCCTGAGCGCTTCCCTCCCCGCGGGAAGCTCCCCCGGGGACAGGGAGAATATTCCGTAGAGGGCTTTCGTAAGGCCCTTGAGGTCCCATTCCTCGCTGTGCCTGTCCTCGGGGCAGTAGATGTAGAGAAGCTCATCTATGGTGTCTGTGATCATGTCCCCGATGCGTGCCTTCATGTCCAGGCCCTTGAGGGTGTCGCGCCTGAAGGCGTATATCTCCTGGCGTTGCTTGTTCATTACGTCGTCGTACTCCAGGAGGTGTTTTCTTATGTCGAAGTTATGGCCCTCGACCTTTTTCTGGGCGTTTTCCACTGCCCTGGTGATCATCTTGTTCTCTATCGGGACGTCCTCTTCCAAGCCGAGCTTGTCCATGAGACCCGAGATCCTTTCCGAGCCGAATATCCTCATGAGGTCGTCCTCAAGGGAGAGGTAAAAGCGCGACCCCCCCGGGTCCCCCTGCCGCCCGGAGCGGCCCCTGAGCTGGTTGTCGATGCGGCGGGACTCGTGCCTCTCGGTGCCTATGATGAAAAGACCGCTGGCCTCAAGGACTTTTTCCCTGTTTCCTTCGCAAGTTTTGCGTGCATCCTTCAAGGCTTGCTTTAACTCTTCCTCTGTGGGCTCTGCCTTGTTGAGCTTCTGGCGGGCGAGGCCCTCGGGGTTTCCGCCGAGCACGATATCGGTGCCTCTGCCGGCCATGTTGGTGGCTATGGTAACCGCTCCGGGCCTTCCGGCCTGCGCGACGATCTCGGCTTCCCTGCCGTGGTATTTTGCGTTGAGCACCGAGTGTTCTATGCCCTTTTTCTTGAGCATCCTGCTAAGCACCTCGGACTTCTCTATGGATATCGTGCCAACGAGGACGGGCTGTCCCCTGCCGTGGAGTTCCTCTATATCGTTTATTATGGCGTTGAACTTGCCCATTTCGGTCTTGTAGATGACGTCGGGGTTGTCGGCCCTTATCATCGCCATGTGCGTGGGGATGACGACGACGTCGAGGTTGTATATCTTCGCGAACTCCGCGGCCTCGGTGTCGGCGGTGCCGGTCATGCCCGCGAGCTTGTTGTACATCCTGAAGTAGTTCTGGAACGTGACGGTGGCGAGGGTCTGGTTCTCGCTGGCTATTTTTACGCCTTCCTTGGCCTCTATGGCCTGGTGCAGGCCGTCGGACCACCTCCTGCCGGGCATGAGCCTTCCGGTGAACTCGTCGACGATGATGACCTCGCCGTCCTTTATGACATAGTCTACGTCGCACTTGAAGAGGCTGTGTGCCCTGAGGGCCTGGAGCACATGGTGCACGAGCTCTATGTTTTCCGGGTCGTAGAGGTTGCCCGCTCCGATGAGTTGCTCGGCCTTTATGTTGCCCTCTTCGGTGAGGACGGCGGACTTTGTCTTCTCGTCCACGGTAAAGTCCTGCTCCTTTTTCAGCTTGGGAACGATGCGGTTTATCTTGTAGTACTTGTCGGTGGATTCCTCGGACGGGCCGGAGATTATAAGCGGCGTGCGGGCCTCGTCTACGAGGATGCTGTCGACCTCGTCGACTATGGCGTAGTTCAGCTCGCGCTGGACGTACTGGGAGATGTCGTATTTCATGTTGTCCCTGAGGTAATCGAACCCGAACTCGTTGTTCGTCCCGTAGGTGATGTCGGAGCCGTAGGCCGCCTGGTGTTCCTCGTCGGAGAGGCCGTGCACGATTACGCCCACGTTCAGGCCGAGGAAGTTGTATACCGGCGCCATCCATTGGGCGTCGCGCTGTGCCAGGTAGTCGTTGACCGTGACGACATGCACGCCCTTGCCCTCGATGGCGTTGAGGTACACCGGAAGGGTGGCCGCGAGGGTCTTGCCCTCGCCGGTCTTCATCTCTGCGATCTTGCCTTCGTGGAGCACCACGCCGCCCATGATCTGGACGTCGAAGTGCCTCATCCCCAGCACCCTCTTTGAGACCTCCCTCACGACAGCGAAGGCCTCGGGGAGGATGTCGTCGAGTGTCTCGCCCTCCTGGAGCCTCCGGCGGAACTCGGCGGTCTTTTCCTTAAGGGCGCTGTCCGGCAGTGCAGAGACCGATGACTCAAGGGAGTTGACTCTCTCGACAACGGGCCAGAGCCGCTTTATCTCCCTTTCGTTCTTGGTGCCGAATATTTTCTTCAGGAATATCTGAACCATTGGCTGTATTAATTATAATACCAAAAAACACGCGAAGAGTAATAGGTTGGGGGTATAATCCCAGCTTTAAGACCATAGCCGTACGGGTTTTAAATTTGTTCCCGCCACACATATCCCCGGAGGAGAATATCTTGAATTCAAACATGCGTTATGACATAATCAACTGTCAATACGCTTTTCAGGCATGGATGTCAGGTGAAGTTTTGAGGGAGGCATGCCGGGCCTTCGACCATTTTTAAAGGCGCTTGAACAGTTGTCCAATATCTGGAGGGGAAATGCCAGGGCAGTGGAAAAAAATCGACGAGCTGTGCATTAAGACCATAATGATGCTTTCGGTCGATGCCGTGGAGCGGGCCAACTCGGGGCATCCGGGCATGCCGATGGGCGATGCGGCAATGGCATATGTGCTGTGGACGAAGTTTTTAAGACACAGTCCCAAAAACCCGGCGTGGCATAACCGCGACAGGTTCGTGCTGTCGGCCGGACACGGCTCGATGCTCCTTTACAGCCTGCTCCATCTGACGGGCCACGATATTTCCATGGCCGACATAAAGGACTTCAGACAGTGGGAGAGCAAGACCCCCGGGCACCCGGAATACTGCCTGCCCTGCGGGATAGAGATGACCACCGGCCCGCTCGGGCAGGGTTTTTCCACCGGTGTGGGAATGGCCATGGCCCAGAAATACCTGGCCAGGATGTTCAACAAGCCCGGCTTCCCTCTCGTTGACTACAACGTATACGCCATCTGCAGCGACGGGGACGTAATGGAGGGTGTCTCAAGCGAGGCGGCCTCGCTGGCAGGCCACCTGAAGCTCGGGAACATGATATATCTTTATTCCGACAACAGGATTTCCATCGAGGGCTCAACAGATCTTGCGTTCACGGACAACGTGGCCATGAGGTTTCAGTCGTACGGCTGGCATACCCAGAAGGTCGACGGCTACGACCTCGGCGGCATGGATAAGGCTTTAAAGGCAGCCAGGGCAGAGAAAAACAGGCCTTCGCTGATAATATCCAGGACTCACATAGGCTACTGCAGCCCCAACAAGCAGGACAGCGCCACGGCGCACGGAGCGCCGCTGGGCGAGGACGAGGTCAAGCTGCTCAGGCAGGTCATGGACTGGCCCTCGAGAAAGTTCTATGTCCCTCAACAGGCCCGCAGGCACATGAGAAAGGCGGTTAAGAAGGGCAGGGAGGTCGAAGCCAGGTGGAAGGCTCTCTTCAGAAAATACAGGAGAAAACACCCCGGGCTTGCAGCCAAATGGGATGAGCTTTCCGCAAGAAAACTTCCAGAGGGCTGGAGCAGGGGGCTTCCCGTGTTTAAGCCTTCCGACGGGGCGATGGCCACAAGGAGCGCATCAGGAAAATTCCTCAACGCCGTAGCCTCCCGGATGCCGGAACTCATAGGGGGCTCGGCGGACCTCGCGCCCTCTAACAACACCTTCCTTAGCGGATACCCGGAGTTCGCCCCCGGCAAGGCAGGCAGGAACCTCCACTTCGGCGTACGCGAGCATGCCATGGGTGCTGCGCTTAACGGCATGGCCCTGAGC
>DAOUWH010000261.1 GCA_030667205.1 Nitrospirota bacterium | reverse complement strand
TCTTTACCGCAAGAAGGCGGTCAGGGGCATCGAGCTTACGGTGATCCCGGTGCTTGTGGCGTTTCTGTTCGTCGCCGTCAAGCACCGGACGATCAACACCATATCGCCTTTCATGGACTCCCCCTGGTTTTACCTTCATGTATTCCTTTATTTCCTCGCCTATGCCGCCTTGGGGGTAGCCGCCTGCGTAGGAGTGCATTACGTGCTCGGTGGACAGAAGGACTACGAACAACTCCAGTACAGGTGGACTCTTGCAGGCTGGAGCATACTCAGCGCCTCGCTCCTCGCGGGGGGCGTCTGGTTTTATATCGCATACGGCACGTACTGGCTCTGGACCTCGAAGGAACTGTGGATAACGCTCACGTGGTTTTTAATAGGGCTTTACATGCATGCGAGGATGATGGGATGGTTAAGGGGCAGGCCCGCCGCCGTGCTCGGGTGCCTTGGGTTTGCGGCGGCGTTTTTTACGTACTTCGGGGTGGGCACGGTCATACCGGCCCCGCCTACACAGTTTTAGGATGGACGGCTTATGAAAGCGGTTTACAGGTTTTTTGTCTCGCTTAACACGCTGTTTGCTATATTTGCGGTGTCCATAGCGCTGGCCCTTGCGGGCTCTCTAACGCTCCCGCGGCACCTTGCGTTTTTCTCCGGCATAGACGACACACCGCTCTTCCTGTGGCTCCATGAGGCGAGCGACCCCTGGGCCACGTGGTGGATATACGTGTTCATCGGCACTCTGACGTTCATGACGGTAAGCATGATATTCTGTACGGCCGATGACCTCTTGAAGGGCCTGAGCCGGGAGGATCTCATTAAAAAGCTCTCGCCCCAGGTGATACACATCGGTACGCTCTTCGTGCTTCTGGGGTACCTCCTGACCGCGGTTTACGGAATGAGAACTGATGTTCTGGTCAAGAAGGGCGAGGAGGGAAGCCTCTCGCCCTCGGTATCCGTTTATCTCGAAGACCTCAAAGTGAAGACGGACGAGGCCGGCTATTTCACCGACTGGGAGGCCGGCCTGCGCTTGGTCGAGGGCGATGAGATGACCGATGTGAAAGTGCTCAGGCCGGTGCACCCTGTTTATTTCGGCGGCTACGGGCTTTATTTTAAATCCATCAGCATGGGCGATGAGCCCGCGGCCCTGATAAGGGTCTGCCGCGACCCGGGCGCGGGTTGGGCACTGCTGGGAGGGTTTTTACTGTTAATAGGTGCGACGGGGGTGCTCTATTCGAGGTTTCGTCCCTGATGTAAAAGCTCTTCCCTGAGCTTCTGGAACTTCAGTATCCCCCACTTTTTGTAGAACTCCTCGCTGTAGCCAACGAGAAGCGTGTCGTAGGTGCGGAACGCGCTCACCCGCTTTTCGTACCAGAAAAAGCGGGTGAGCATGTGCGCGGCCCCGGCCATGAGGATAAACACTCCGTCATACAGCCATGGCAGGGCTGGGTCGTCTACTGCCTGCACCCTCACATAAAGGGAGTTTTCCCCGAGCTTTATGTCCACGTCCCCGACCGATGCGCTCCCGGAATGGTTTACCGTTACGCTTTCGGGGCGCTCTCCGCTTTCGGTGCTGATGATGGCGAGCTCGTAGAGGGGCTCCTTGAGGTTATAGAGCCTGCCGGTGACAAGTCCCTTCTCTATGGTCTTGGCGGGCATGAGGGTGAAGGCCAGCGACAGGTCGTTTGACAGAAGCGTCTCGGAGTCCGTCCTGCCCGGGGGCAGGACGTCCAGGAATACGTCCCAGTCAAAGACCGTGTTTGGAGTCCTGCCCGATATCGGCTGCATGATGCCCAGGTGCGTGATGCGGAAAAACAGGCCCTCGGCATTAAGGGGTATCCCGCTGGTAACGGTGTATTCCCTGTCCGAGGCCAATAGCGTGGCGGAGACAATATCGAGCCTGAATGAGCTCTCCTCTCCGACCTGCATGAAGTCCTCGGGAAGGTCGGGTCTTATCTCCGAAAGACCGAATACCCTGTCCAGGAGTTCCGCCTCTCCTCCCTCGTAAAGCACGGCCTCTTCCGCCCTCCGGAGGTTGGTGCTCAGGAGCACGGAGGCCATAAGTATGACGATGCCTGCCCTTAGCACGGTGCCGGGGATGAAAGAGGAGCCGCCCTTTTGCGCCGAGGCCGTGGTGGGGCTTTCTTCCACGGCGAAGCCCATTTTCCTGATGCTCTCGGCCGCGGCCCCGATGGGGTCAGGCCCCGGATGGGGGACCTCTATCCATGCGTCCATTTTCTTGATGCTCTCGGGCGAGATGCTTTCGCCACCGAGTTTTGCCATGGCGGCCCG
>DAOUWH010000135.1 GCA_030667205.1 Nitrospirota bacterium | reverse complement strand
TCCTGCATGTCCGTCTGGGTGGTACCTCCAGCGCATGCCGAGCATATAATGATCGCCATCACTACAACCAGCTTTTTCATTACTTTTCCTTTCGTTCCAGCATGATATTTTTAGGCGAAATCTCCGCCTACACCTTTTTGGCCTCGTGCTTTGCGAGCACTTCCTTTGCCTTCGCGAGCCGCTTCGAGTAATTCCGGGCCTTGTTCATATTTTTGGCCACCATCGCCTTTAGCAGGTCGCCCTCAAGCTCCGCCACCTCGAGGCGCATGTAGTAGTCCAGCATCTCCTTGAAATGCGCCATAACTATCTTCGCCGTAAGTATGGGGTGGTTGTTGGTCACGTTGTAGTCCCTTAACATGATGCCGTGCTCGAGCTCCACCTCAAGGCCGATGCGGAACTGCTCGGGGTCTATCTTCATCCCACCCTTCTTTACCTGCCTGAGGATGGCCCTCGCCTCCTTCGGGGTAACGCTGGGCTTCTTGAGCTTTGTCCAGTCCCTTATCCCCAGCTCCTTGCATACCCTCCTTACCTCGTCCTTTGTCACGTATTGAGGCATCTTCATCCTGTCTCCTCCTTAACTCGAAATTTCGAAGGCTACGACTTCTTCGACGTCATCGCCACGAAACCCGAGTACACCGGCCTTACGCCGGTGGACTTGCACTTGGGGCACTTGACCTTCTTTTTGTCGTGCTCGCTGAAGGTCATTATCACAGTGAAGCTTTTTTTGCACTTCTTGCACTGATAATCATACTGCGGCATTGAACACCTCCGGCAAAAAGTCTGTTTTGAACGATAGGGAATTATAGCCTTATTTTCAGCACGAGTAAAGAGAAATAATCTCCTTATTGTCTTGACAACCCCCCGATTGTCTGATACTAATTTTCTATGGAGGAAAGAAAGTTCTGCCCGCCCTATATGTGCGAGCTCTGCGAGGAGCTTTCAAAGGCCTACGACCTGGGGGACTCTCTCGGGGTGCTGGCGAAGAATATCGCCGCGGCCATGGGCGTAAAGGCCGTGACCATAAGGCTCCTTGACGAGAAGAACATGACCCTCGAGATACATGCCGCCCACGGCCTGAGCAAGGCGTATCTTGAGAAAGGCCCTGCCGAGCTCTCCAGACATCCCGTTGACCAGAGGATTTTAAAGGGCGAAAGTATCTCTACAAAAGACATCACCGCCGAGCCACACGTGCTGTACCCCGAGGAAGCCCGGCGCGAAGGCATCAAAAGCGTCCTGAGCGTGCCGCTTACGGTGAGGGAGCGGGCCATCGGCGTTATCAGGGTCTACACAGACACGCCCCACGACTTCACCCCCGAGGAGGTGACGAGCCTCCAGACCCTTGCCTCCTTCGGCGGCGTGATAACCGACCGCGCGAGGCTCTGGCAGAGGATGAACGCCCTTGTGGAGATAGCCCGCTCGATAAGCTCCACCCTCTCGCTCGATGAGGTTTTAAACAAGATTGTCACAAGCGCGGCGCAAGCCCTGGGGTTCAGGGCCGCATCCATAAGGCTTCTGGACGAGGAGCGCAAGGCCCTCGAGGTTAAGGCCGCATACGGCCTCAGCAAGGCGTATCTTGAGAAAGGCCCGGTGGAGGTCGAAAAAAGCCCCATAGACCGCCAGTGCATGGCCGGAGAGGTGGTGGAGGTTAAGGACATCTCAACAGACGGGCGGCTCCAGTACCCGGAGGAGATTTTAAAGGAGGGCATAGGGGCCCTGCTCTCGGTGCCGCTTACGTTAAAGGGCACGGTCATCGGGGTCCTCAGGGTATACACCTCCATCCCCTACTCCTTCGGCGATGCTGAGATGGAGTTCCTCTCGGCCCTGGCAAGCCAGGGCGCCATTGCCATTGAAAACGCCCGCCTCTTCGAACACATCAAGCGCGACTACGAAGACCTCGCAAGGGACGTCTGGAAGTGGTATGACTGGGGAACACGCTTTCCAAAAATATAGGATAACCAAAGAGTCCTTCCGCCTTCTCGTCGACTCCCTGATGGGGGAGCTCAGGGTCGTGGGGCCGGTATCCGAAGGCGGCCAGATTTTTTTCCACGAAATAAGCTCCGCAGAGGAGCTTCAGATGAACTACCCGAGCACGATGGAACCGCCTTCGAAGACGTTTTTTTATCGGCCACAGGAAGAACTGCTCATATTCGAACGGGGCAAAAATATTTCGGTCAAAGAGATCCCGCCTTTGGAGGAAAAAATTCTGGCTCTTGGGGTGCACCCCTGCGACATGCACGCGATACTCTATCTAGATAAAGTGTTCCACGAAGACCCCTACTATATGGCCCGCAGGGATAACACAATACTTGTCGCCCTTAACTGCACCGAAGTCTCGGAGCACTGCTTCTGCTCATCGGTGGGCACGGGGCCGCATCTAAAGGTCGAGGCGGGCTACGACATGCTGCTTACGGACGTGGGGGAGTTCTACCTCGCCGAGCCAAAAACAGAACGCGGGGCCGCCCTTACACAAGGTGTAAGGCCCGCAAGGGTCGATGAGCTTCTCTTGAAGGACGAAGAGGAAAAACAGCTCCTTAAAGACATCCAAAAGCAGATAGATGTAAAGGGGCTTGATGCATGCTTCCTTGAAAACATCGGGCACCCCGTATGGGCGAGGACCTCGGATGAGCGCTGCCTTTCGTGCGGCAATTGCGTGATGGTCTGTCCTACCTGTTTCTGCCACGACGTGGTGGACGAAACGGAGATGAGCCTGAAAACAACAAGGCGCCTGAGGCGCTGGGACACGTGCCAGGACCTTCACTTCGCCGGGGTGCACGGCGGCAATTTCAGGCGCACCCGCGCGGCAAGGCTCAGGCAGTTCGTCACACACAAGCTCGATTACACCCCTCAGTTCGGCGCCACCGGCACGGTGGGCTGCGGACGCTGCATCCGCTGGTGCCCCACTGCCATCGACCTTACGGAGATGGCAAAGGAGATACAAAGGAGCCCCTTAAAGTGAACAATCTGCTCACTCCCGTAAAGGCCGCAATACTGGACATAAAAGACGAGACGCCCGACGTGAGGACCTACACCATAGGGGCGGATGCCGAGAAGTTTAAAAACTTTCAGCCGGGACAGTTCAACATGGTGGGCGCGCCGGGCGTGGGCGAGGCCCCGATATCTCTTAGCTCGCTTGTAGAAGACGGAGGCAGCTTCCAGCACACGATACGCTCCGTGGGAAGGGTCACGCAATACCTTGAGAAATTTAAGAGGGGAGACGAAATTTTCATACGAGGCCCCTACGGAAGGCCCTGGCCCATCGAGGCCGCCAGGGGCGGCGACCTCCTGCTGGTGGGCGGTGGCCTCGGCCTTGCCCCGCTGAGGCCGGTAGTGCATGCGGTCTTAAAGGAGAGAAAATCATTCGGCGGCGTCACCCTCGCTTACGGCGCGCGAGACCCCCTTAACATTATTTGCGGGGACGAGTTCTCACACTGGCAGGAGAGCATCCAGATACTTCTTACCGTTGATGAAGTTCCAAAAGGTACCGAGTGGGCACACGCCACGGGGCTTGTCACAGAGCTGCTCGATGAGACCAAGATAAAACCCGCCGAGGCCACGGCCTTCATCTGCGGCCCCGAGATAATGATGCGGTTTGTCGCGCGAAGGCTCCTGCTTGAGGGCATCTCGCCGGCAAGGCTTTACGTATCGCTTGAGCGCAGGATGAAATGCGGCATTGGACAGTGCGGCCATTGCCAGCACGGAAGCGCGTTCGTGTGCAAGGACGGCCCGGTATTCCTCTACAGAGAAATCAGCCGGTTCCCGGACGGACTGCTATGAAAAGGACAACCGGCAAACCCAGGCTCGGTTTTTTCAAGTACTCATGCTGTGCGGGCTGCGAGTTCCAGACGATCTTTTTCCAGAAGGCCGTGGTCGAGACGCTTGAGAGCTTCGACATTACATATTGCCGGATGGTCACAAGCACCGGCACGCCCGAGGGGCCGTTCGATGTAGCACTAATCGAGGGCACTATCACCGAGGCGTGGCAGGCCGACGAGCTTAAAAAGATACGGCAGCGAAGCCGCTTGCTCTTTGCCATCGGCTCGTGCGCGGTAAACGGCGGCATCCCGGCCATTAAATCCGCAAGCACCGAGCACGAGGTGGAAAAAAGGGTTTACACCGACCTTTCAAGCATCCACTCCATCAGGCCCCGCGCCATAGAGACATACGTCAGCGTGGACGGCTACATAAAAGGCTGCCCCCCGGGCGAAAGAGACCTCCATGAGGCCCTCACCTCCGTGCTTATGGGACGAAGACCCGTCTTCCTTGAATACAGCGTCTGCATCGAGTGCAAGCTTGAGGGCCACATCTGCGTGCTCGTCGCCCATAACGAGCCGTGCATGGGCCCCGTGACGAACGCCGGATGCGGCGCCCTCTGCCCCGCAAGCCAGAGGGCGTGCTACTCCTGCTGGGGGCCGATGCGCCAGGCAAACGCCCTTGCGCTGGCAAAGAAGTTCGAGGCCATGGGCATTAGTCCCGACGACATCGTAAGGAAGTTCACACAATTCGGGGCGGACACCATACAGTACCGTAAAGTGGCCGAACACTATGAGGCTTAAGATCGGATACATAGCCCGCGTGGAGGGCGAAGGCGCGGTGGAGTTCGAGCTGAAGGACCTAAAGCTCACCGACCTGAAACTGAACATCTGGGAGCCGCCGCGCTTCTTTGAAGGGTTCCTCGTGGGAAGGCGGCTTGAGGAAGTCCCCGACATCGTGGCCCGTATATGCGGCATATGCCCGGTCTCGCACATGACAACGGCCATAAGGGCAATGGAAAATGCCCTCGGCATCGAGCCGTCAGAGCAGGCGGTAAGACTCAGAAAGATAATGTCCCTAAGCCAGATAGCGGCAAGCCACCTGGTGCACATCTATATGCTAGCCCTGCCCGACTACCACAGGCTGCACTCTATTGCGGACATGCTGCCTGAACACCGGGCCGCGATTGAAAGGCTCTTAAAGATGAAAGAGGCGATAAACAACATCACCTCCGCCTTCGGCGGCGGAAGGGCCTTACACCCGGTGGCGATGGTAGTGGCGGGCTTCACAAGCATGCCGAAAAGAGACACCATCGGAAAAGTTTTAAAGGACATCGAAGGCATAAAAGATGACGCGATTGAAACGTTCAAAATGGCCGCCG
>DAOUWH010000295.1 GCA_030667205.1 Nitrospirota bacterium | reverse complement strand
GCTTTGCGAGATAGCCCTGCCGGAGTACGGGGCGCTTACGAACATCGCCCCGGCCCACCTGGAGGGTTTTAAGGACCTTGAGTCGATAAGGAGCACGAAGCTCGAGATCCTTGATTTTGTATCCACCCTTGCGGTGAACGCCGACGATTCTTTCCTGATGGAAGGGATCGGGGATTTCGGCGGCAGGCTCATAAAGTACGGCATGGACGACTCGCTGAACATCCGTGCCTCTGACGTCGAGCTCGGAGAGAGGGACTCCTCCTTCACGCTTCGCATGAACGGCCATAGCACGAGGGTAAGGCTCGGGGTCACGGGGATGCTGAACGTTAGAAACGCCCTTGCCGCATCGTCCGTGGGGATGGCCTTTGGGATAGATATCGAGTCCATCCGCGAAGGGCTTGAGAAGTTCGAAGGCATTCCGATGAGGCTTGAGATAAAGGAGTTCGACGGTGCTACCGTGATAAGCGACGTCTACAACGCAAACCCCGCCTCGATGGAAGAGGCTTTGAAAGAACTCGTAAGGCTCAGGAAGAAAAGGGCCGTTGCCGTGCTCGGCGACATGCTTGAGCTGGGCTCGTATGCCGAGACCGCCCACAAAAAGCTCGGCGCCTGGATGGCGGGTTTTCCGGTTGACCTGTTTATAGGCGTCGGCCCGCTTATGAGCCTTGCGGCCGAAGAGTTCTCGCAAAGGAGCAAGACGGCTGTTTTGGCTTCGGACGCGACCGAGGCAAGGAAGATACTTCGCCAGAGGTACATGGCGGGCGATACGATCCTCATAAAGGGCTCGAGGGGGATGAAGATGGAGGCGGTACTTAACGGAAACGGGGGCAACAACAAGTAATGCTTTATAAGATTTTATTTGCGCTTCATGATCTGTGGTCGCCGTTTAATGTGTTTCGGTACATAACCTTCAGGGCCGCCCTTGCGATAGTTACGGCGGCGGCAATATCCTTCGTCTTTGCGCCGGTCTTGATACGCTGGCTCAGGGACAAAAACATTACACAGCAGATAAGGGGCCTCGGGCCCGAGAGGCACATGGTCAAGGCGGGCACCCCGACCATGGGGGGTATCATTATTATCGTGTCGATTGTCGTCTCCACAGTCCTGTGGGGAGACCTCGCCAACAGGTACATACAGGCGGTGCTCGTTGCGCTTCTGGGTTTCGGGGGCATCGGGCTGCTGGACGATTACCTTAAGATTAAGAGGAAGAACTCGGTCGGGCTCAGGGCCCTGCACAAGTTTAGCCTCCAGATACTCCTTGCCCTCGCCATAGGGATGGTGGTTTATCTTCATCCCGACGACCAGTACGCAAGTGTCCTCATCGTGCCGTTTTTCAAAAAGTGGCTTATCGAGATGGGAGTATTTTACATACCCTTTTCCATAATCGTGATAGTCGGGGCATCCAATGCCGTTAACCTCACCGACGGAATCGACGGCCTCGCCATAGGCCTCGTGGCCGTAGCCACGCTCGCAAACGCCGCCCTCGTTTATATATCGGGCCACACGGGGCTTGCCGACTACCTCCAGGTGCTGTACCTCGTGGAGACC
Organism: Nitrospirota bacterium; assembly: GCA_030667205.1. Taxonomy (GTDB): domain Bacteria; phylum Nitrospirota; class Thermodesulfovibrionia; order Thermodesulfovibrionales; family JdFR-86; genus DAOUWH01. The sequence goes on along the minus strand of DAOUWH010000295.1, from coordinate 161 downwards.
GGCGAGCTCACGGTGTTCTGCGGGGCGATGTTCGGGGCAGCGCTGGGCTTTTTGTGGTTCAACGCATATCCAGCTCAAATTATTATGGGAGATGTTGGATCTCTATCGTTGGGAGCGGGTTTGGGGTTTATGGCAATAATGACTAAACAAGAACTTCTTTT
>DAOUWH010000139.1 GCA_030667205.1 Nitrospirota bacterium | reverse complement strand
GTCTTATAGTGCTCCAGCGCCTTCGAGTGCAGCCCTTTTTCCATGTATATGCCGCCGAGGTTCGTATGCGCGTCCATAAGGCCGTGGTCCGTCCTTAGCGCACTCAGATAATGCTCTTCGGCCAGTCCGGTAAGACCCATTTTCTCCTAGGCAAGCCCGATGTTGTAATGGGCCTCCGAGTTGTCTGGCTCTATCCGTAAAGCAGCGCCGAAATACCCTATGGCCCTGTAAATCCGGTCGCGGGAGTAGCAGGCATAACCCAGGTTGTTATATGCCCTTGCCTTGTTCGGCGACTTTCGGACCACGTCTCCCCAGAGGCTGAGGTCGCTCTGCCATACGGCGTTGCGCTTATAGGCCGAGGCGGAAAAAACAATCAGCAGCAGTGCCAGGCAAAGCACCGCGGCCTTTCTCGCCCTTTCGCCACTGATGCGCCCCATCATCGCAACCGCCGACGTTGAGAAGGCAACAATAATGCCCGCGCCCGGCAGGTAGAGCCGATGCTCGAATATCACGTCCCCCAGCCTCAGGCCCATCACCGCCACTGCAAAGGATATCGGGACAAGGGCCACAAGAAACCACAGCACACCGAACGAGACCACCGGTCTCTTCCTTACAAGAGCCAACGCCGTTATCCAGAGCCCAATATAGCCAAGAAACGAAAGCATGGTCGGAAACTCAAAAAGCGTGGCCGCGGTGGGATAGTCGTAGTCCAGGTTCTGGCTTACGGGAAGAAACAGCAGCCTCAGATATGTCCAGTGCACGTTGAACTGGGTAAAGAGGTATTCATACGGGGGGATCCCAATCACATCCTTCATGTCCCTGTCGTAAGTGTTGTTAAGCGCCAGATAGACAAAGTAGCAAAACGCGATTGCAACTGGAAGATATGCCTTGTAGTGCCGTAAACCCTCTCTGAGACTGAAGCGCGATATGAAGAACAGGTCATAGAGAACGAGCATTACGGGGAACATTGCGAAGTTCTCCCTTGATGCCGCCCCCAGAAGGGTCGTAAAGAAAAGACCCGCGGCATAAAGGCCTCTCCTCCTCTCTGAAGCAACTGTCTTGAGAAAAAGAATAAGTCCCGAGAGATAGAAGGTCGAAGCAAGCAGCATCGAGCGGCTTACGATATATGTGACCCCCTCGGTCTGCACCGGGTGGACGACGAACAGAAGGGCCGACAGTGCCGCAACGAGCCCGGTGTCCTTTTCGCCGTGTCCGAGATGCCTTCCGGTTAATACGATGAGGAAATACAGCAGGACGCCGTTCAGGAGATGCAGGGACAGGTTCACGATATGGTAGCCCGTGGGGTCGAGGCCTCCGAAGTAGTAGTTAAGCGCGTTTGTGGCGTGCATGAGGGGCCTTGAGGCAAACGGCCCCTTGCCCCCCGCAAATAGCGATGGGACACCCGAGAGATCTTTGATGAAGGGGTTTTCGGCGATATTGTATACGTCGTCGAAGTGGAAAGGGGCGTTGAAGGTGTTTGAGTAGACGACAATCCCCAACAGAACGAGGATTATGATGCGCAACGGTGTGCTGTAAAAAAATCGCGGCATTAAACCAGCTTCTCTAATTCTCCCTCCACGGTCTTTTTAATCTTCTTTAGCGACTCCTCGTCCTTTGCCTCGAACCTCATGACCAGCGCGGGCTGAGTGTTAGAGGCCCTGAGAAGCCCCCAGCCCTCGGGGAAGTTTATTCTCACGCCGTCTATGTCCACTACCGGATAGTCCCTGAAGGCCTCCTTCATCTTCTCGGCCACTGTGAACTTGACCTCGTCGGGGCAGTCTATTCTTATCTCAGGGGTCGAGACCATCTCGGGCACGCCTTCGAGGAGTTTTTTGACCGAATAGGGCTCGCCTGAGCGCTTCATTATCTCAAGGAGCCTGAGCCCCGCGTATACCGCGTCGTCAAAGCCGAGGTAGCGGTGGGCGAAGAATACATGCCCGCTCATCTCGCCCGCAAGGAGCGCGCCCTCTTCTTTCATCTTCTTCTTTATGAGAGAATGTCCGGTCTTCCACATTATGGGGTTTCCACCGTGGGCCTTTATGTCGTCATAAAGGGTCTGGGAGCACTTGACCTCCCCGATGACGGTCGCCCCGGGGTTTTCCCTGAGGATGTCCCTTGAAAAGATTATCATGAGCCTGTCGCCCCATATGACGTCTCCGTCCTCGTCGACCACGCCTATTCTGTCGGCGTCGCCGTCAAATCCTATGCCCACATGCGCCCCGGTCTCCTTTACCTTCGCGATAAGGTCCTTAAGGTTCTCAAGCACCACGGGGTCGGGGTGGTGGTTCGGGAACTTGCCGTCGGGCTCGCTGTAGAGCTCGATGACCTCGGCCCCGAGGGCCCGCATTATATGAGGGGCGACCACGCCGCCGGTGCCGTTTCCGGAGTCCACGACAACGCGTATGCCCTCCATGCTCTCGAACCTGTCGAGCATGTACCCCGTATACTCGTGGATAATGGGATATATCCGGCTCGTGCCGCTGCCCTCGATGGTCCGGCCCTCCTCAACGAGCTTTCTTATCTCCTGTATCTCCTCGCCGTGCAGGGTATCCGTGCCCGCGCTCAGCTTGAGGCCGTTGTACTCCGGGGGGTTGTGGCTTCCGGTTATCATGATGCCGCCCTGGACATCCAGATGGTGGAGGGAAAAGTACTGGAGCGGGGTGGGGCACATCCCGACGTCCACGACGTTTATGCCGCTTGAGGTAAACGCCTCCGTGAGAATCTCAAGTATCTCCGGCGAACTCGTCCGTGGGTCGCGGCCAATGCTTGCGGTCAAGGGCTCGCCCCCGACCTTTTCCTTCAGGTAGACAGCGAACGCCTTTCCGATGGCCCCCACGGCCTCTTTGGTCAGGTCTTGGCCCCAGACGCCCCTGATGTCGTACTGGCGGAATATCTTCGGCTCTACCATAAGACCTCCTGTGAATATAACTTAGGGTTCGGAGCGGTCAAGAAAATTCTATCATAAACCATGCTCGAAAATAAGGCTGTCCGGCTCCATGGTCTGCCAGATGGTGGGTGCGACATCCTTGGGCTCGGTGCCTTCCTTGAAATACTCAAGCAGCGGATCCTCGGTCCATCTGTTTGCAAGGAGCCCCGTCTCGCGGTCTATGAGGCGAGTTGTTATGCCCTCGGGCATGGGGAAGTCCCTGGGCTCGTAATTGGCCGATATCGTCTTCATAAAGTCCACCCATATGGGAGAGGCCGACATTGAGCCCGTCTCCTCCTCGCCAAGCGGCCTCACGTCGTCGAACCCCACCCATACCCCGGCAATCATGTCCCTTGTATAGCCCAGGAACCAGGCGTCCCTGTACTCGTTGGTCGTGCCGGTCTTTCCCGCGACCGGCCTCTTAAGGGCCCTGGCCCTCCATCCTGTCCCGTGCCTTACGACATCCTGCAGCATGGTGGTCATGAGATATGCCGTCTGGAGGTCAAGGACGCGGACGCCTTCGGGCTCGTTATTTTCGATTACGCTTCCCCTGCGGTCTATTATGTATTTTATGCCTATGGGCTGCATCTTCATTCCGGCGTTTGCAAAGACGCCGTAGGCCGCGGTCATGTCCAGGGGGGTAATGCTCATTGTGCCGAGTCCGATGGTGAGGTTATAGGGAAGTTCTTCCTTTATGCCGACCGCCCTGGACAACTCCGCCACCTTGCGCACGCTCACCGTGTCGACGAGCTTTACGCTGACCACGTTCCTCGATTGCGCGAGCGCTTCCCTCAGCCTTGTAGGACCCTTGTACTCGCCGTCGTAGTTCCGGGGGCTCCAGAAGTTCTCAGGGTCGTAGTCCGGGTCCTCCTGGGGGTCGTAGTCGGGATCGCGGTTGGGCTTGGGGCCGTCGGCGGTCTTCTGGTACTCCACAACCTCGTCAACCACAATGCTTGCCGGCGTGAACCCGTTTTTCAGCGCGACAGAGAACACCACGGGCTTGAACGCCGAGCCCGGCTGACGCTTCGCATAAAGGGCCCTGTTGAACTCGCTCAATGTGTAGTCGTAGCCCCCGACGATCGCCCTGATGAAACCCGTGCCGGGCTCTATGGCGACCAGGGCCCCCTGTACTTCCGGCATCTGTTCGAGGACGAACCCGGCAGACCCGTTGTAGATCGACTTTACCTTCACCGTTATGACGTCGCCGGGCTTTATCGCCCTGTCCAGCGAGAACCGTCCCAGCCTTACCGGCTCCTGCGTCTTTTCGTCGAAGACGGTTCTTGCCCATTCGGCATCGGCCGCTGAGAGTTTTCCGAAAAGGCCCGAGGCCTTTATCAGGGCCTCATCCCTGTCGACCTTCAGCACGAGGCCGGACACTATTGCGCCCACATCGGGGGGGATGAGCCTGAAGGAGCCCTTGATCTCAAGCTCTTCTTTTACGTTTATCTCCCTGTGCTCTACCGGCCCTCTAAAACCCCGTCTCTTGTCCAGCGCCCGCAGGCCCCTCATGACCGCCTCCTGCGCGACCTGCTGTGCGTGTCTGTCAAGCGTTGTATAGACCCTCATGCCGCCCTTGTAGACGGCATCTGCGCCGTACTTGTCCTCAAGGTAGTGCCTCACGTACTCGATGAAATAGTTGTTTGTCGCCTTGCCCATCTTTACGGTGGAGAGGTAGATAGGGGTACTGACGGCCTCGACCTTCTGCTTCCTGTTTATAAAACCCTCTTCCTCCATCCTGCCGAGCACTATCCGCTGCCTCGCCTTGGCCTTATCGAGGCTCCTGAAGGGCGAGTAGGAGTTTGGGGCCTTCAGCAGCCCGGCGAGCAGGGCCGACTCAGGCAGGTCAAGCTCTTCCGTGGACTTCCCGAAGTACACCCTGGCGGCCATCTCCACGCCGTAGGCGCCGTGGCCAAAGTAGACCCGGTTGAGATACAGCTCCAGTATCTCCTTTTTCGAGAGGTTCTTCTCTATCCTCGTGGCAAGGACCGCTTCCTTTATCTTGCGCCTGATGGTCTTCTCAGGCGTAAGGAAGGTAACCTTCGCAAGCTGCTGCGT
>DAOUWH010000119.1 GCA_030667205.1 Nitrospirota bacterium | reverse complement strand
CGTTGCGCTTTCGATAGCCTTCGCCATAGTGGAAGACTTGGCCGCTGCCTCGAGGATAACGCCCATGGATTCGCCGACCTTGTACACAAGTGCGCTTCCGGCGTTGACCATCTCCATGCCCTCTTTGATGGCAAACACAACGCCCTGTGTTTCATCCTGTATCGTTTTAACGATGCCGGCGATCTCCTTTGTGGAGGCCACCGTCCTGTCGCTGAGGGCTCTCATCTCGTCGGCAACGACCGCAAACCCCTTTCCGAACTCACCGGCCTGCTCGGCCAGTATCGCGGCGTTAAGGCTCAGGAGGTTTGTCTGCTCGGTCACCTCGCGTATGACCAAAAGCATCTTCTGCACATCGGTGGAGCGGGCGCCGAGTTGCTCGACCATATCCACGGCCTGCTGTACCCTGCTGGATATATTTTCCATGCCCTCGATGGCGTCTGCAACGACCAGGGTGCCTTCCATCGCTGCCTTTTCCCTTACGTCAGCTGCAAGTGCCGTAGACTCCTTGGCGTTCCTTTCGACCTCCTTCACCGAGGCCCTTAGCTCCTCGATAGAAACCAGCGTCCCGTCGACCGAAGAGAGCACGTCCTGGCTGTTCCGGGACACCACCTTGGAGGTCTGCGACATCTCCGCCACGACCGAATAAGAGTCTTCCGAGGCCTTGAAAAGCCTGTTGGTGTTGGAGACTATTTCCTCGGATGTCGACTTCACCTCAAGCAGAAAAGAGACGTTATCCCCGGAAAATTCCGAGAGCTTCTCCGTGCTTTCGGTAATGTCGCGAGATGCATCGCTGGCCTGCCTCAAGGACTTGGCGATATTGTCCGTGGAAACGGACTGCTCTTTAATGACGGCATTTACGCTCTTGAACGTCCCGTTGAGCTCTTTGGAGACCGTGGCCACGTTTGCGGCTGTCTGGTTTATTTTTGAGATGTTCATAAGAAGCGTTCCAACGAGGAACCTTAATCCCTTTGCTATAACGCCTATCTCGTTGTTGCCGCAGTCGGGTATCTCGACCGTAAGGTCTCCTTTGGTGGCCCTGCCTATATGCTCCTCAATTACGCCCAGGGGCTTGCCCACGGTCCTGTGCAGGTGGAAAAATATACCGACTATTACCAGAAAGATGACCACTCCCTCAATGAGCGTCGGAATCGTCATCATGCGCAGCATGACTGCGTTTACCTCGCGGCCGCTGTAAAGAAGCTCTATGTCGCCTATGTGCGCCGGGCCCGACATGACAGGCACCGTGAGCTTATTGACCCAGGGCATATAAAGGGGGATTTTGAAGGAGCCGTCCCTTTCCTCCACCATGAACTCCTTCTCGGCGACCACCGTGCCGTCCTTGTCAAGGATTTTTACCGAAAGCACATCCTCGTTTGCCGAGATTCCGCCGAGGTATCTATCGAGGGCCTGAGCGTCATCCCCCATGAGGGCTTCCATCGAGGAATCTGCCATGAAATTTGCGGCAAACCGCATCTTGTTCTCAAGCAGCCCCTGGTTGTGCCATTTCTGTGAAAAGAGGAACCACACCCATACGGAGCCCTGTCCAACGGTAAAGATAAAAAGAACCACGACAGTCAGACTCAGGGCGATAGTTCGTTTAGTCTTCATAAAACCGCCTTATCATTTTTGCGTCTCAAGCTTCGAGACTATTTGCCTGATGCTTTCGTATTCTTTGTCCGAGGTCTCCTGGAAACCGGTATAGCTCTTATCCATCTCTGTCAGGACCGCAGCGCCTTCGGGCGTCTTGTCGTTGAGCTTTAAAATCGCCGCCCTGACAGCGTCGCGGTCGGCCTCGTTCATGCCGGTGCCGGCGCAGAAATTGAATTCCGGTATCTCTTCTGAGACCTTTATGAACTTAAGCCCCTGGTCTTTGTAATTTTTGGCGACGGACTCGGTGACGGCGCCTGCATCGAACTCCCCCTTAAGCACGGCCTTCACCACGGCGTCGTGGTGGCCGAGGTAGTTGAAATAAGAAAAATCGTTGAGTGTTACATCATCGCCGGCAAGCATCGCCTTGGGCACCAGGTGGCCTGCTGTGGAATGGGGATCGCCAAAGGCAAAGCTCCTGCCCTTGAGGTCGCTCAGGGACTCCACCGGGCTGTCCGCCTTTGCAATTATCACGGCATGGTTAAAGGGTTTCCCGCCCCTCAGCGCGATTGCGAGGAGCTCCACATCGTGCGAGCTTTTGGCCTCGACATACGTAAGCGGGGACATGAAGGACATATGGGCAATGCCATCAGCCAGGTCATTCTCAGCGGCCTCGTAGCTGGAGGCCACCCTGAGTTCCACCTTTTTCCCGAGCTCCGTTCCGAGATACTCCTCCAGCGGGGTAAATCTTCTGTACATCCCGGCCGGGTTCTCAAGCGGGACGATTCCCAGCACCAGACCGTCGCCGGCCTCTTCCTTGTAGAGCGTGAACTTCCGCATCTCGGTAACAAGCAGGTCCGAGCCACTAAGAAGTTCCTGTATCTTGTGGTTTATCCTGAAGGCGAGGTCGCGGTTTTCCCTCGGTATATTCTTGACCTTCTCGACGGAAGACCATATCTGCTTGGAACCTATTTTCTGCTCGTAGATCGCCCTTGATATCTCCTGTGTCCTGTCCGAGATGACCTCGACCGCCTGGGATATCTGGCGGCTTCCCGCGGCCTGCTGCTCGGTGGCCACATCCACCTGGTGGGAGCCGTCGCGCATCTTGTCGCTGGCCTGCATAATGAGGCTTACGCCCTTGGACTGCTCGCCCGTGGCGCTTGCTATCTGGCCGACCATGTTCCTGACGCGCTCCATGGCCTCCGAGACGCTCTTTGCGGCGATGACCTGCTCAGCCGTGGTGCGCTTGATGGAGTTGGACATCTCGGAGGACTTCTTCGAGCTGTCGAGTATCTTGCGCAGGGCGCTTGAGGCCTCTTTCGTCAGACTCAGGCCTTCGTTGACGGACGACATCCCGTGCTCCATGGAATCAACTGCCTCCTTGACCTCCTGCCTCACCGACTGAATGAGCTGGGCTATCTCCTGCGTTGAAAAGGCGGTCCTCTCGGCGAGGTCCTTTATCTCTCCGGCGACGACCGAGAAGCCTTTTCCGTGCTCCCCCGCCTGGGCGGCAAGGATTGCCGCATTCAGGGCAAGGAGGGTCGTCTGGTCTGTAATCTCATCGATGACGGTAAGGATATTGCCTATTTCGTCCGACCTGCCCCCGAGCTTATGGACAGTCTCGGAGGTCTTCTCCACCGTTGCCTTTATATTCTGCATCCCCTGCACGGTCTTTTCGATGGAGGCCACGCCGAGGGTGGAAGCGTCTTCGGTGACCTTCTCCGAAAGCTCGGCCGACTCCCTGGCGTGCTGCTCGACTTCCTTTATGGAGGATATTATCTCGTCGATTGCCGAAAGGGTCTCCTCGGAGACCGCGGCCAGCTCTTCGGCGTTCTTTGCTATCTCCCTTATAGAGGCCGACATCTCCCCTATGGAGGACGATGTCTCGTCGATGCCCCCGGTCAGCTCGTGGGTGATTTTGGTAACAGCGCTTATGCTCGAGGCCATTTGTTCTATGGAAGCGGCGGACTCCTCCACGGAAGTGGCGAGGCTCTCGGTGCTGTCGGACACCTCGGTTATTGCCGAGTTCAACTGCTCCACTGAGCTTGATATATCCGACACGGCCTCCGCCTCAAGCTGGGTGCCCTCCACGACCTTATCGGAGTCATTCTGGACTGTATCGGCGGTGCTGGATATCCTGCCTGATACTTCCTTGACCCTCTCGAGGATGCCGCTCAGGGATGCAAGTGATTTCTTTATCGAGTTGTCAAGCCTTCCTATCTCGTCCTCGGATGTTATGTCCGTATGGAAGGAGAGGTCGCCGTGGGCCATTTCGTATGCGGCTTCCTCGAGTCTCCTGACCGGCTTGATGACGAACTTTCTGATAACCCCCCTGAAAAGAACGCCCATGACCACTATGACACCCAGTGAGCCGAGCACCACAAAGACCATGAACTGGGCAATCCTTTTCTTCTCCTTTTCAAGGGACACCGACACCTTAACGGCACCCAGCACCTTCGTGTCCGTGCCGTGGCAGGCGTGGCATTGAGCCCGGTTTATAAGGGGCATGTAAAAAGTGAGAGAATCCCATTCCTCAACGGTCAAGGGCTCGCCTGTTGCGACGATTTTCCCAATCGTATCAGCGTCTAACGGGAGTGCTCCGTGGTCGAACGCTTCCTTTCCTTTTACGTTGTAGACATCTATGGACTCAAAACCCTCGATACCCCGGAGGTCTTTGACCAGCCTTCTCGTGACCTCAGGGTCAGCGGTGAGCATCGTATGCTCAACGCCCTTCATTATCACGCCTGCGGATCCCTCAAGTCTCTCCGTTGCGACGAAATATATGTCCGACCTTTCCACGTACAGGACAATTGCGCTACCCACCACTATGCTGACCACTATGATGCCGAAGATAACACTCAGAATCTTGTATTCGAGTTTCTGTTTCATCTATCCTCCCCCGTTGCGTTAAAATCTAACAATTCGTTCAGGTCAATAATTGAAATAAACATCTCCTGCTGTGCGGCAACCCCCTCTATAAACCTCGCTTCCGAGTCGGCCAGGTGCGAAGGCGGCTGTTTGATATCGCTCTCGGGCACCCTTATGACGTCCAGTGTCCTGTCCACCATCACGCCTATCATGCCCTTGCCAACCCCTTTGAGGATTACTATGCTTGCGGTGTTCGTCTGCCCGCTACCGATGCGCAGTCTCTTTCTCAAATCCATAACGGGGATTACTTTGCCCCGCAGCGATGTCACTCCCGGTATAAAGTCTATCGTCCTCGGGATCGTTGTCATTACCTGTGACCTGAGCACCTCCTGCACATCCGTGACCCTGAAGGCGTAGAGTTCATCGGATAGATTGAAGGTCATCAACTCGACCATCTCTCCGGCCGCGGCCTCTTCCTCGACGGATGCCTCCGGTACGGCCTCCGCAACTTCGGGGGCGGCCTCCTCTTCCGCAGAGACGGCCTCTTCGACAGCAGGGCTTACCGGAGCCTCTTCTTCGACCTCGGGGGCCTCGGGCTCCGCCTCGTGTTCCTCGGATATGCCTGTTTCTTCCGGGCCGGCCTCAGGCTCTTTTTGCTCTGGGTTTTCCTTCGCCTCTTTATGTTTTTTTCTTAGCTTGGATATATCCATAGTAGTAGTAATAAAAAACAGTATATTTTCTCATAACATACCAAAAAATGTAAAGTTTTATGTTAGGCAGTTGATTATACCTTATTATTTGATGAGTTATGTATTTATTAATGGAAAAGACAATGCCACTCAAGAAATGCTGGGCCTTTGCCTGGAGGCATGGAATTTTTAACGCTTATTACTTCTTTTCAAGCAGCTTTCTTGCCCGCCTCACGATGTTTTTCGTGGTAAAGCCCAGTTTCTCAAACACGACATTGCCCGGCGCGGAGGCGCCAAAGCGGTCGACGCCGATAATATCGCCTTCAAACCCCACATATTTATGCCACGGCAGCGTTGCCCCGGCCTCCACCGCAAGCCTGCGCCTGAGGGCGGGCGGAAGCACCGAGTCCCGGTACTTTTTGGACTGTATGTCGAAAAGCTCGAAGCTCGCCATGTTTACAACCCTCACCCTTCGGCCCTCCGCCCTGAGGACTTCAGCCGCTTCGAGGCAGAGGTGAACCTCGGAGCCCGAGGCGATAAGGACGATGTCGGGCTTGCCCCTTGAGTCGGAAATTACGTATGCCCCTCTCCTGAGACCGCTTGCCGGCGCATATTTCTTCCTGTCTATCACCGGGAGCTTCTGCCTTGTGAGTACGAGCGCCACGGGGCCGGACAGATGTTTTACAGCCG
>DAOUWH010000290.1 GCA_030667205.1 Nitrospirota bacterium | reverse complement strand
TCGGTAATCATACTTGCAGGCTGCGTAACCACCGAGGCGGCACATAAGGAGCACGGAAAGCTCGGCGCGGCATATGCAGCGAAAGTAAACTGGCACACGCTTGAGGAAGGCCGTAAACTGGCCCTTGCCGAAAATAAGCCTTGCCTTGTCGACTTTGCCGTGCCGGAGCATTGCCCGAGGTGCTATTTCCTCGAAAAAAACGTCTACAGCCGCGACGAGATAGTGGCCAAGATTAACTCTGATTTCATACCCATCTGGATTAACCTCTCAAAGGAGCTCACGCCGGAGGAAAAGGCCCTCGGCGAAGAGTTCGATTACCGCAACGAATGCCTCCTGCTGTTCCTCGACCACAAGGGCAACGTGATTAAAGACCCCGAAGGCAAGAAGATGTGCTTTGTAGAGCATATCGAGCCGCAGGTGTTCATTGACTACCTCGATTACGTCAGGGAAAAGTACCTCCCACAAGAGCCACAGCTAAAGTCTTCTGATATAATTTTCTCATGGAGCTTACCGAGAACGCCCTTAAGGTCCTGCGAGCGAGGTACCTCCTGAAGGACGAACTGGGCAATGTGGTAGAGACCCCGGAGGGGATGTTTCGACGGGTCGCGCACGCCGCGGCATCCCGGGAGAAGGACCCCGCCCGCTGGGAGGAGAGGTTCCTCGAACTCCTGAGCGATCTAAGGTTCCTGCCCAACTCCCCTGCCCTCATGAACGCGGGCAAGGAATTCGGCCAGCTTGCCGCCTGCTTTGTCCTTCCCTTGGACGACTCGATGCACAGCATATTCGGCACGCTTAAAAACGCCGCCCTCATTCTTCAGAGCGGCGGGGGCACGGGTTTTTCCTTCTCGCACCTGAGGCCAAAGGCGGACGTAGTGCGCTCCACGGGCGGCATCGCAAGCGGCCCGGTCTCGTTCATGCGAATCTACAACACCGCCACCGAGGTCATAAAGCAGGGAGGCGCAAGAAGGGGCGCCAACATGGCAATCCTGAGGGTGGACCACCCCGACATAATGGACTTCATAAAGCTTAAACGGGACCCGCGGGAGCTAACCAACTTCAATATCTCGGTGGCCGCCACCGACGCCTTCATGGAGGCCGTGAGGCGCGACGAGAACTACGAACTCATAAACCCCCGCAACGGCAAGGTCGCAGGAAAGCTCCGGGCCAAAGAAGTTTTTAACGAACTCGTCCGCAGCGCCTGGGCAACCGGCGACCCGGGGCTCGTCTTCATAGACAGGATAAACAGGGACAACCCCACACCGCAAATCGGCAGTATCGAGTCCACCAACCCCTGCGGGGAGCAACCCCTTCTGCCCAACGAGTCATGCGTGCTGGGCTCCATCAACCTCTCCAAATACGTCAGGGACGGAAATATCGATTACCCCGGGATTGAAGATACCGTTAGAACCTGCGTACGGTTCCTTGATGATTGTATCGACGCGAACAAGTACCCGCTGCCCGAGATAGAGCAGATGCACAAGGGCAACCGCAAGATAGGCCTCGGCATAATGGGGTGGGCCGACATGCTCATACTCATGGGCATCCCCTACGGGAGCAAGAAGTCCCTCAAACTGGCCGAAGAGGTCATGGGCTTCATCCAGAGGGCCGCAAGGGAGGCATCCGGGGAGCTTGCCCGCGAAAGGGGCGCCTTCCCGAACTTCAGGGGCTCGATATACGACACCCCGGGCATGCCGTGGCTCAGGAACGCCACCCTCACCACTATAGCCCCAACCGGCACCCTCTCCATAATCGCCGACTGTTCAAGCGGCATAGAGCCGCTCTTCGCGCTGGCCTACAAGCGCCT
>DAOUWH010000052.1 GCA_030667205.1 Nitrospirota bacterium | reverse complement strand
AGGTCTGTAACAAGACTATACATGCCGAGGGCGGCGCTTATAAAGACCTCCTCAAGGCTCTCCCCCGACGCCAGCACGCCCGCGTCTCCGGAGATATCCAGGTATTCGTAGCCCACACAAATGAGCCTATCACGCAGGCCCCTTCAAATCAAGCCTTTCATTATATCCCCGCTATCTTCCGCATAAAAAATGTATAATAATATTTATGGATACCAGGACAGACCGCAGAGGCATCCTCCGTAACAGGCGGGGTTTCACGCTCGTGGAACTGCTCGTCGTAATGGTGATAATCGGGCTGCTTGCGGCACTCGTTGCGCCCAGGCTCTTCCAGAAGGTCGGCAAGGGGAAGCAGTCCGCGGCAAAGGCACAGATAGAACTCCTCGGCGCCGCGCTCGACCAGTTCGCCCTTGACACGGGAGACTACCCCACCACCTCCGAGGGCCTCAATGCACTGATAACCAGCTCCGGCTCCGATGCCTGGGACGGGCCATACCTTAAGAAGGCCCTTCCGATGGACCCGTGGGGCAAGCCCTATCAGTACCAGTCTCCCGGCTCGCACGGAGACTACGATATGTTCTCATACGGCAAGGACGGCATGCAGGGCGGCGATGGCGAGGCCAAAGACATCGTAAGCTGGGAATAGCTACAACCATTCGAACAAAAAAATACCTTTAGACATTGCAATTGTCTAAAGGTATTTTTTATCAGATATGGAAGCTTGTCGGAAAACGGGGCTTATTTGCCTCCGGATTTTTCCTCTTCGGTCCTTTTCACCTCTTCTTTTTCCTCTTCCTCTTCTTTTTCTCCCTTTTTCGGCTTAAGGGCCTCTGATATCTCATCGAGGCGTTTTGCGACAAGGTAGTTTATGGTGTCCTCGGGATAGGTGCCGTCTTCTTGAAGCTCTCCGGCGGGCATGCCGGTGAGTATTTCAATGCCTTCCTCCATCCTGTCGATGGGGTATATCCTGAACTTGCCCTCCTTTACGGCGTCTACGACCGAGCTTTTGAGCATCAGGTTATTTAAATTCTTTCTGGGTATTATCGCGCCGTGCAAGCCGTCAAGCCCCCTGAGCGTGCAGAGGTCGAAGAAACCCTCGATCTTTTCGTTGACCCCGCCGATGGGCTGCACGTCGCCGTGCTGGTCCATGGAGCCGGTGATGGCGATGCTCTGCTTAAGCGGCACCCCTGCCAGGCTGCTCAGGAGCACGTAAAGCTCGGCGCACGTGGCGCTGTCGCCCTCGACCATCTCGTAGAGCTGCTCGAAGGTGATGGAGGCCGAGAGGCTTATGGGCTTTTTGGTGGCGTACTTGCTCCCGAGGTAGTTGGAGATGATGAGGATGGCCTTTTCGTGTATCTTGCCGCTCATCTTGGTCTCGCGCTCGATGTTGACCACGCCCGCCTTTCCGGCATAGGTGGTGGCGGTAATCCTGGAGGGCTTGCCGAAGCTGTAGTCGCCGAGGCTCAGCACGGCAAGGCCGTTTACCTGCCCTACCCTCTCCCCCGAGGTGTCCACAATAAGGGTGCCGTCGGCCATCAGCTCCCTCAGGCGCTCCTCGATGCGGTTGTTGCGGTAGATCTTCTCGTCGAGGGCCTTGTCAACGTGCTCTACGTTCACCACGTTTTTATCGTTTTTCGAGGCCCAGTAATGGGCCTCTCTCAGCAGGTCGGATATCTCGCTGAACTTCGAGGAGAGCTTGTCCTGCTCTCCGGCAAGACGCGAGCCGTACTCCACCACTTTCGCAGTCCCAGAGCGGTCAAAGTGATAAAGGCCCTCTTCCTCGCACTTGGAGGCTATGAACTCCGCGTATTTCTTTATGGAAGCCCCGTTGCGTTCCATGCGGTTGTCGAAGTCGGCCTTGACCTTGAAGAGTTCCCTGTACTCCTCGTCGAGGTTATAAAGGAGGTAGTAAAGATACGGGTTGCCGGTGAGTATCACCTTGATGTCGAGGGGTATCGCCTCGGGCCTCAGCGCTGTAGTCGATATAAGCCTGTACTGCTCCCATATGTCCTCCATCCTGACCTCGCCGTTACGTATGGAGCGCTTCAGGGCGTCATAGGCGAGGATGTTTCTCAGGAGGTCAAGGGCATCGACTACGAGATACCCCCCGTTTGCCTTGTGCAGCGCACCGGGCTTGATCATCGTAAAGTCGGTCGCCGCGACGCCATACTGGAACTTGTGCTCGATGCGGCCAAAGAGGTTCAGATAAGTGGGGTTGCTCTCGAATACGCATGGGGCGCCCTCGGTCTCCTTGTTGTTTACGAGCACGTTGACCGCATAGCGGTTCAATGCAGGCTCTGCCTTGGCGGGTTTCATGAAAGGGAAGGCCGCGGGCTGCTCTTCGCCGGCCTTGAAATCCTCGAGGTGCTCGAGTATGTCCTCCATGACGTCCTTCAGATAGCCCTTTATCCTTTCAATGTCGCCGTACTTGCCGTCGAGTTCCTCTATGTGGTGGCCCACGACAGAGAGGGCGACGTCTTTTTCCAGCTTCTCAAGCCTGTCCTTGACGAGTTTTTCCTCTTCCTTTACGTTCCTGACAATGTCGTTGAGCTTCTCCTGGAGCTCCTTGCCGATGGCCTCGACCTCCTCTTTTTCCTTATCTTCGAGGGCATCGAACTCCTCTTCGCTAAGCGGATCTCCGGATTTTTTAACGGGCACTATCAGGAGACCGCTTACGGTCTTGCGGATGGAAAAGCCCCTCCTGTGGCCCTCGTCGTCGAGCTCGCTGAAGAGGTCCTTCTGTTTTTGCTGGAACCCCTCCATTATCTTGTTCTTCTGCTTTTCGTACTCTTTCGACTCGAATATCTTAAGGAGCTCTTCCTTGAGGAGCTTTATGAACTTGTCCATGTCCTTCTGAAACTCCATCGCCCTTCCGGGCTCAAGCGAGACGGACATCGGGACATCGGGGTTCTTGAAGTTATAGACGTAGCACCAGTCATCAGGTATTGGCTCCTCGGCCGACCTCTTCTTGAGGAGGTTTTTTATCGTGGTCATCTTGCCCGTGCCGCTTTCGCCGAGTATGAAGATATTAAACCCCTTGCTATCGAGCGTCAGGCCGAAATCGAGGGCGCGCATCGCCCTCTCCTGTCCGATAGTCCCGTCTTTGGGCTTGATGTCGGCAGTGGTCTCGAAATCCAGGATGTCTACCTCGCAGCACTTGTAAAGTTCTTCCGCCTTTAAAGGTTCGACTGGCATAAGTTCCTCCGGATATTAATTAATCAACCTCTTGGATGGTGTTCACTGTAAACCTTTTTGGCCCTGTCCATTGAGACCTTGGTATAAATCTGGGTAGTGGATATGTCGGAGTGCCCGAGCATCTTCTGAAGGCTTCTGAGGTCGGCCCCTCCCTCAAGCATATGGGTCGCGAACGAATGCCTGAGCATATGGGGCGACAGCTTGACCCCGGCAAGCGCGCCGTAGCCTTTAAGCGCCTGCCAGAAACGCTGCCTCGTCATGGGCCCGCCTCGCGAGGTGACAAAAAGGTATTCCGAGCGCCTGTCCTTCAGGAGCTTCGGCCTGAGGCCCTCCATGTAGCCCTTGACCCTGCGCAGCGACCTCGTGCTTGCGGGCACGACCCTCTCCTTGCCGCCCTTGCCGATGACCCTCAGGAAGCCGGCCTCGAAGTTGACGTCGGAGACCCTGAGCAGGACAAGCTCGCTCACCCTCAGGCCCGAGGAATAAAGAAGCTCGAGCATTGCCAAATCCCTTAGTGTCAGCCTGCCGTTGACGTTGCTTTTAAGGAGGTCCTTAACCTCGCCGACGCTCAACGCCTTGGGCAAGGTCTCCCACCTCCTGGGCGAGGAGACGTTCTCGGTCGGGTCCTCCTCCATAAGGCCCTGAAGGAGCATGTACCTTGCAAGGCCCTTTATTGCCGAAATCGCCCTGCACATGCTCGCGATGGAGGAGCCGCCGGACCTTAGGGCGTCCAGAAAATCCACGACGTCCTCCTTGCCCAACGACCCGATACGGCGCTTTTTCGATGCCAGGAACTTAAAGAATTTTGAAAGGTCCATCGAATAGGACGATACGGTGTTTTTGGCCAGCCCCTTCTCGACCGCCAGATACGCCAGGAACTCCTCAAGCAGTTTTTCCATATTCATCTCAGCTAAGGACTCCGGTGGCTTCCCTGGAAAACGACCTGTAGGAATTTAAATATCTGTCAATCCCCGTGGACTCCCGCAACATGCCGTATACGGTGTCCGCAAGGCTCCAGAGGTTTACGGTATCCTCCCTGTTGTACTTTACAAGGAGTTCGAGCGCTCTGGAGTTCCCCTTCAGGACCCTGTTCCAAAGTATGACGGCGTCGTAGCCGTCCATGCCTACTGTTTCTTCGTCCCTCTGGATGCCGAACTCCGTCTCGAGCTTCTTGAGTCCTCCCTTGAGGCCCACTTTCCTCGCCCCAAAGCAAAGGTCGAAGTGGGGGATGTCCAGTTCGAACCCCTTAAGACTTCTCCGGAGAAAGGGGACGTCAAAGGAGGAGCCAAAGAAGGTCACCAGACATTTGTAAGGCGAGAGCTCTTTCATGAGGTTCTCTGCCGAAAGGTTCTCTCCCTTTATAAGGCATTTGTAGTCATAACCGTCGTAGAGGCCGACCATGGTTACGTATCCTCCGGCCCCGGGCTGATAACCGTTGGTCTCGATGTCGAGGCAGACGGTCTGCTCTCGGAAGATTTTAAAGAGCCGCCAGTGCTCCGTGCCCCTCAGGGCGTCCTTGAACCATGCCGCATCGCCGGTGCCAAGGTGCTCGAGGTGGGCCTCAAGGTACTCGTCCATGAGCCTTTTCCTGCCCGGAGATATGAAATCCACCGGACCGTTGCCTATAAAATCCCCCCAGGTAAGTATGCCGCCGGACCAGAGCCTGCGCTCGAGTTTTTCGCCAATCCCGTTTAGTATGCAGAATGTGTTCCTTATCATTTGTCCTATTATACCCCTTAGAGAACATCATAACAATAGGTGCCACAGGCACTTTTAATCGGATATTCAAGCGGTTATTGATATTCTGATATAAAAATGAGGCCGTGCCTCCTCAGCCGTATATCCGGGCCACCTCGTCGGAGTATGCGCCGTCGTCCTTATAGACGAACAGGGGTTTCTCTATCTTTAAACCTCTCCCTGCGCCCTTTACCGCCTCAAGGAGGACTATCTTGGCCTCGCTCTTTACATTGCCGTGCACGAACCTCAGCCGCTTGGGCTCGAGGCGCACGGCCCTCAGCTCGTCCATGAGTTCAGTAAGCCTCTCGGGGTGGTAGATTATCGAGAACCTTCCACCGTGCCTCAGGAGTCCCGAGGCGGCGGTAGCGAGTTCCTTGAGCGTGAGCTTTAGCTCGTGCCTTGCCACTGCCCGTTCGTCGCCCGGGCTTAAGAGGCCAGTTCCGGGCTTCCTGAACGGGGGGTTTGAGACCACGAGGTCAGCCCCTTCGAGCCCCTCGGAGAGTTTTCTTATATCGGCCTTAACGGCTCGAACCCTGTCGGCAAGCTTATTTGTCCTGATGTTTTTCTTCGCAAGTTTTAAAAGGCCCTCCTGAAGCTCGACGAGTGTGACCGAGGCATCGGGGTATTTTTTCGCCAGGAGGAGCCCCACAACGCCCGAGCCGGCGCCGAGGTCCACTATGCGCCCGACTCTCTTCAGGTTCACGAACGAATACAGCACGACGGCGTCCATCGAGAAGCGGTAGCCCTTGCGGTGCTGGTAGACCTTTATGTCGAGGACGCTGTCAAGCGTGGTTTCCATGATATAAATATACAGGATTCACTGATAATTTTGTGTCATTGCGAGAGTCGCTCGCAATGACCATTTTAACAACAAAAAAGAGGGAGACTTTTTAAAGGTCTCCCTCTTTTTATTTTTTCGGGGGATGAGATCCCCTTTATGCTCTCTTAGTACATTCCGCCCATTCCGCCCATTCCGCCGGGCATCTCAGGCATCTTCTTTTCATCCTCGGGGATGTCGGTTATCATGACGTCCGTGGTAAGCATGAGCGCCGCCACCGAGGCCGCGTTCTGAAGGGCATACCTCGTGACCTTCGTGGGGTCTATTATGCCGGCCTTTATCATGTCCACGTAGTCCTCGCGCTGAGCGTCGAAGCCGTAGTTTTTCTCCTTGGAAGAGACTATCTTCTCAAGCACTACCGAGCCCTCGAGACCCGCGTTGTTGACTATCTGCCTCATCGGTTCCTGAAGTGCGGTCTTCAGGATGTCAATGCCCATCTGCTCGTCGTGGATTACGCCCTTGATGGAATCAAGCGAAGAGATGCACCTTAAGAAGGCAACGCCTCCGCCGGGCACTATGCCTTCTTCCACGGCAGCCCTCGTTGCGTGAAGCGCGTCCTCGACCCTGGCCTTTTTCTCTTTCATCTCGATCTCGGTAGCCGCACCCACGTTGATTACGGCCACGCCGCCCACTATCTTGGCGAGGCGCTCCTGGAGCTTCTCCCTGTCGTAGTCGGAGGTGGTCTCCTCTACCTGGGCCTTTATCTGCTTGACCCTGCCCTTGATATTGTCGGTGTTGCCGGCACCCTCGACGATGGTGGTGTTTTCCTTGTCGATGGTTACCTTTTTAGCCTGTCCGAGGTCGTTGAGCTGTACGTTCTCGAGTTTGACGCCGATGTCCTCGGATATCATCTGGCCTCCGGTGAGGATGGCTATGTCCTCAAGCATCGCCTTCCTTCTTTCGCCGAAGCCGGGGGCCTTGACGGCCACCACCTGGAGGGTGCCCCTGAGCTTGTTTACAACGAGGGTGGCGAGGGCCTCGCCCTCGACGTCCTCGGCGATTATCATGAGGGGCCTGCCCATCTTGGCGACCTGCTCGAGTATGGGAAGGAGGTCCTTCATCAAGGATATCTTCTTCTCGTATAACAGGATGAAGACTTCATCGAGGCTACACTCCATCCTCTCGGGGTCCGTCACGAAGTATGGCGAGATATAACCCCTGTCAAACTGCATGCCCTCTACCACATCAAGGGTGGTGGCCATACCCTTTGCCTCTTCGACAGTGATTACGCCGTCTTTGCCGACCTTGTCCATGGCGTCGGCGATTAGCTCGCCGATGGTTATGTCGTTGTTTGCCGAGATGGCCCCTACCTGGGCTATCTCCTTCTTTTCGCTTACGGACTTGCTCATCTTCTCAAGCTCCGTAACGATGGCCTCGACGCCCTTTTCAACACCCCTTTTCAGGTCCATGGGGTTTGCGCCGCTCACTATGGCCTTGAGCCCGCCACGGTATATGGCATGTGCAAGCACCGTCGCGGTTGTGGTACCGTCGCCCGCCACGTCGGAGGTCTTTGAGGCCACCTCCCTGACGAGCTGCGCACCCATGTTCTCCCATGGGTCCTTAAGCTCTATCTCTTTGGCCACGGTAACGCCGTCCTTTGTGATCGTGGGTGCGCCGAACTTCTTGTCGAGCACCGCGTTGCGGCCCTTGGGGCCGAGCGTTGCCTTTACGGCATCATTAAGGGTGCCGACACCCTTGAGGATCTTGTTTCTTGCCTCCTCATGGAATATAAGCTGTTTTGCCATCTTTATTTCCTCCCCTTCAATTGCACTATTGCGAGAATGTCTTCTTCCTTGATAATAAGCTGCTCCGTGTCGTCCACCGTTACCTTGGAGCCCGAGTACTTGTCGAAAAGCACTACATTGCCTACCTTAAGCTCTTTGACCTCGGAACCTACGGCCTCGACCTTTCCCTGCTGGGGCTTTTCCTTTGCGCTATCAGGCACATAGATGCCCCCGGCGGTCTTATCAATCTCCTCCGAGTAGCTGACGACTACCCTGTCCTTCAATGGCTTCAGTTTCATAATCTTATCCGTCTCCTTCCTTAGAGAACATAGTATTGTTAGCACTCACTCAAGCTGAGTGCTAATAATACTACGGAGCAGTGGTCGAGAGCAAGGGTTGAGGCGGCAAACCTCAGGCCAAAATCGGTATATAATGGCCTTTTTCTCTAATTTCCTCTTATTTGGTGAGATTTTCTACAATTCAGGCGGGAATGCGGAAAAGCCCCTCTAACCCATTGAATTTAAAATTAATTACGGTTCCTGGCAGGGAGGTTACGAAAGGCCGAGCTGATCTTTCTTCTTCTCTATAAAGGTCTTGAGCGCGTCGTTATAGAAATCCCCTTTGCTCCTTACGTCGGCGGAGATTCTCATCTCATAGAGCTTGAGGCCTTCCTTTAGCTCCTTGGCGAAAGTGGACTCGAACGTGCCCTGCTGGATTGCCTGGGCGACCTGTTCCTTGTTGTAAAGGTCGATATCCGCCATCACGGTCCTGGACAGCCTCTGCGCCCTGTCCACGCCCGGGTCCCCCGAAGACTTTGCTATCGAAGGCGGCTGGGTCGGCTTGGGCGCAGCAGCGGGCTGCGGAGGTGCCGCCGCCGCAGGCTCTTCTTTTTTCGCGGCAAGCGCATTATTTATCATCTCGACCAGGCCCTGTTGCATCCGGTCCTGGTGTATATAGCCGGCAGCGCCGTGGAGGGCGGTGACCTCGGACTCGGGCTTGGTGCCCGTAAGGATCACTTTAACGTCCTTTGTCTCGTTCTTTGTCCTGAGCCGCTTCATGACCTCAACGCCGTGTATCTTCGGCAGCCGCACATCCGCCACAACGACCTCGGGCAGTTCCTTCATGGTCTTTATCATGGCGGCTACCCCGTCGGAGGCGCTGGTCACTGAGAAGTCGGCGCCCGATAAAACGAACTTCAGCATATTTACGGT
>DAOUWH010000266.1 GCA_030667205.1 Nitrospirota bacterium | reverse complement strand
CCCTGAGCGATGAGGAGGTATCCGAGGCGGAAGAGGAATTCGAGGAAGTAGAAGAGACCCTCACCCCTGTGGATGCGGAGGAAGATGCTCTTGGTGAAGAAGTTTTAGGGGCGGTGGAAGAAGCGGAGCCGACAGAAGAGTTTATAGAGGCGATAGAGGAAGCGGAGCCGGAGGAAGAAGTTTTAGAGGCGGTGGAAGAAGTGGCTCTGGAGGAAGAAGTTTTAGAGGCGATGGAAGAAGCGGCGAGTTTTGATGTGGTTGGTTTTCAGGACATCGATGCGGTTGAGGTCGAAGAGGAAGCACCGGAGGTGCAAGGCGCGGAGGCAGGTCCGGAGATGCAAAGGGCAGAAGAATATGTCGCCGAGGGAGAATACGCAAAGGCGCTTAATATATACGGGGAGGTGCTCTCGAGGGAGCCGGGCAATCAAAAGGCACAACAGCACCTCAAGGAACTCCAGTCGCTTGTCGATATCATGGGCAAGCATGAGGAAATGCTGGCAGCAAAGCTCGAGGCGTTCCTTAAGTCCATAAGGAAGAGGAGAGATGAGTTTTTCAGAAACGCTTAACGCAATAGTGAACAGGGTCGACGGGGCCGTCTCTGCAATGATAATCGGCACCGACGGTATCCCGGTCGAGGAGTACGCGGTTGAGAAAATAATAGACCTCAACGCGCTCGGCGCCGAGACCTCGCAGATGATGAAGGACGTCAAGTTTGCCGCCGAAAACCTCGGCCTCGGCGAGGCGAAGGAATTTTCGATAATCTCCGACCTCTGCGGGATCATCATGAGGAAGATTAACGACGAGTATTTCCTCGCCCTCGTGATCAAGGCCGACGGCAACTACGGCAAAGGCAGATATGTCCTCAGAAACACGATTTCCAGGATCGAAAAGGAGTTTTAATACCTTTCGTGCTTTCTGCGGGCGGCGGCACTCCGGACCAATAGTGAGGCCTTTTAAGAGTATTGCCATAAGGGCTGCTGCCTTGGCGTTGTCCGTCCTTGCCCTTTCAGCATGCGCAATTAACCCGGTTACCGGCCAGAGGGAGCTGATGTTCGTCAGCGAGTCCCGGGAAATAGAGATAGGGCGCGAGGCCGCGCCTTCCATGAAGTGGTCCTTCGGCGGGGAGTTTAAAGACCCCGAACTCAAAAAATACCTCGAAGACATTGTGCGCAGGCTGTGGGACAATTCCGAGCGCCCGCACCTGCCGCTTACCTTTTATGTACAAAACACCTCCGTACCCAACGCCTTTGCCCTTCCGGGCCATGTGGCCATAACAAGGGGACTGTTGGCCGAGCTTGAGAACGAGGCCCAGTTCGCGGCAATCATGGGGCACGAGATGGGCCACGTGATGGCAAGGCATACGGCAAAGCGCCTGACGCAGGCCTCGCTCATGCAGATAGGGCTGGCTGCGGGAGGGGCCGCGATCTCCGGCTCCGGCGACCTCTTTACGCAGGCCGGTGCGGTCGGAGGCACGCTGCTGCTCTTGAAATTCAGCCGGGACCAGGAGCTTCAGGCAGACCGCCTTGGGGCAAGATACATGTCGGTGCTTGGCTACGACCCCAGCGAGTCCATCGAGGCGCACGAGGGGCTGCAGGTCGCGGTGAACAACTACATCAAACGCACCGGCGCCGATAAGCGTGGAGACTCGCCCATAGGCGCCCTGCTATCCACTCATCCGAGGCACGAGGCAAGAAAAGAGGAGATCCGCGCTATGATAAACGCCCTGCCTCCTTACTGGCTTGAGGGCGACGGCAGGCACAGGGAGAGGTTCCTCGAAAAGACCCGGAGGCTGAGGCGGGTAAACAGGGACTACTACCCCTACGACAGGGCCGAAAAGCTCTACTCCGAGGACAAGCTTTACGAGGCCGGGGAGGCCCTCACCGAGGCCATCGGCAATAACCCCGGGCAGCCGCTTTTTTACAACCTCCTGGGGATGATAAAGATAAAGCAGGAGCGCTACGGCGAGGCCGGGCGGCATTTCGACATGGCCCTGTCGATTGACCCGGAATTCCAGCCCTCGATATTCGGACGGGGCGTTGTGTTTCACATGCAGGAGAGGTACTGGCAGGCGCTTTCGGAGTTCGAGCATAGCTTAAAACTTTACCCCGAGCACCTTGGCTCGCTCTATGGGATGGGAGCGGGCTACTTCGAGCTTCAGCGCTACCGACAGGCCGTG
>DAOUWH010000069.1 GCA_030667205.1 Nitrospirota bacterium | reverse complement strand
TGGCACTGCTGCTGATTGTTTTTTCCGCCTCGGCCTATAAGCGCAACGCCGTATGGCAGAGCGACCTCAGCCTCTGGGGAGACGTGGTCAGAAAGTCGCCCGGAAACGCAAGGGCGCACAACAACCTGGGTTATGCCTACTACTTGCGCGACCGGATTTACAGGGCCATAGAATATTACGGCGCTGCTTTACGGATAGAGCCCGACAACCCGGAGGCCCATTACAACATCGGGCTTGCCTACGAGAAAAAGGGCCTTACCGGACTGGCCGAAGAGCATTATCTGAGTGCGCTAAGGACGGACCACGGCCTTATGGACGCGCATACGAACCTCGGCGGCATATACATGGAAAAAGGGCTGCACTCGAAAGCGCTGGAACACTATAAGCTTGTCGTAAGGATGGTGCCCGGATCTGCCGTGGCGAACATTAACCTCGGAAATGCTTACGCTTCCATTGGCCGGTATAAAGAGGCGATAAGGCATTTCAGGAAAGCCATAGAGCTTAACCCTTATTCCGCCACTACATACAACAACCTCGCAAACGCCTACTATATGAACGGGCAGGTCGAAGAGGCGGAAAAATCCTTCAAGAGGGCGTTACAAATGCAGCGAATGAACCGTTAAGGCAGTATGTGAAGAAGCGGCGGGATTACCTTCTTGATTGGGGCTGCATCTTCTTGGACAGATAGACCACGCAGTCTTCGCATATCTTGCCGGACTCGCGGTTGCATATGAGGCGGTTCAGTTCCCAGCAGGGTTTTGCCTTGTTTATGAAGGCGGTGCAGTTGCTTTTGCGCTCTTCGGAGCACTCCGTGATCTCCCAGCAGGGCGCATATTCCATGAGTTTTTTAATCCCCTGGATGCTAATCTTGCGGTTGTGGATGAGGTCCCTCAGGCAGCGGAGCCACTTGATGTTGTTTTCGGAGTAGTAACGGTTCTTGTTGCGCCTGGCCGGCTTTATGAGGCCGTGCTTTTCGTAAAGCCTCAGGGTCTGGTCGGTGGTGCCAATGAGCTCGGCCACTATACCGATGGGGTACAGCGGTGTGTTCATTCTGTCCTCTCCGCTTATCTCTTTCTTAATCTTTCGCAATAGAACCTTCGAAATCTGCTAATTCCAATTATTAAAACGCTTTTTAATTGGAAAATGCAAGTCCTAAAATCATTTGCAGGGTTTTTAGCGGGAAAATTGCGGTGCGACAAGACCTTTTTGCGGGATAAGGCAGGGCGACAAGGAAACTTTTTCTTTTGAAAAAACACTGGCTTAGGTAATAGCGAAAGGGCGTGCACACCGAGCCCCGCAGGGAGCGTTCTGGGGCTTCCGTGCCGTCTTGTAACGCGTGTCCCGTAATGGTTATACTAATCAACCATGCGCGTCGATAAGATAGAACTCCTTGGTTTCAAATCCTTCAGTGAAAAGACAGTATTCAACCTGCACCCCGGCATCACCTGCGTAGTGGGGCCCAACGGCTGCGGCAAGTCCAACGTGGTGGACTCCTTCAAATGGGTGCTCGGCGAGCAGAGCGCAAAGAGCCTGCGGGGCGACAAGATGGAGCAGGTGATCTTCACCGGCTCCCAGTCCAGAAAGCCCAAAGGGATGGCCGAGGTAAGGCTTGTGGTCAGCGGCCTTGCCAGCAACCCCGACAACGGCGGCGACGCGCAGCTGTCGGTGGCAAGGAGGCTTTACCGCTCGGGCGACAGCGACTACATGATAAACCGCAACATCTGCCGCCTCCGCGACATCAGGGACATCTTCCTTGACACCGGGCTTGAGGTCAAAAGCTACTCCATACTCGAGCAGGACAAGATAGCGGCCATCCTCAACGCCAAGCCCGAGGAAAGAAGGTTCATCCTCGAAGAGGTCGCAGGCGTTGTCAAATACAAGGTAAGGAGGGTCGAGGTGGAGTCCAAGATCGAGTCCTCGAGGAACAACCTCCAGAGGATAAACGACGTCATCGCCGAAATCAGGCGGCAGATAAACTCGCTGGACAGGCAGGTAAAGCGAGCGGAGCGTTTTAAACGGCTCTCGGAGGAGCTTCGCCTGATAGAGCTGAGGCTGGCAAGGCATGGATACGCAAGGCTCAACGAAGAGCTTGACGGGATACTATCGGAACACGGAGCCATAAAGGAAGAGGACGCCTTTAAGCGCTCCGAACTCTCACGGGCAGAGGCCGATATCGAGGCAGGCCGTATCGGGCTTGTAGAGAAGGAAAAGGCTTTAAACGAGCTGCATCTCGACCTGCAGGGCAGGCAGAAGGAGATCGCCGAGCATGAGCGCTCCATCGCGGTGCTAAAGACGGAGTGCGACAGCCTCAGGGAAAACATCGGGAGGCTCAGGCAAGAGGAGGAGGAAACCTTTAAAAAGCTCGCATCCGCCGGGGAGCGCGAAGAGGAGATTGCAGCACTTCTGGGCTCGCTCGACGGGGAAGTCTCCGCCCTCAGCGGCACGATGCAGGAGCAGGCGAAGTCTTTAAACGCAAGCGAAGGGGAGATATCCCGCACCGAGGCCTCCCTCGAGGAAAGGCGCCGGGAGGTTTTTACAGTCTCCGACGAACTCGGCGGCCTCCGTAACGCACAGGGCCGCCATCTCGAAGCCCTCGAGGCCCTCAAACGCAAGCAGGACGCCCTGGACAGGGAATCCGGCGAGCTCGGCTCCCACCTCGAAGGTGTCAGGGCAGAGCTCCGCACCACAGAGGGACAGATCAAAGACAGGGAGAACGAGGCCGCATCGCTAAGCCAGCGTAAGGAAACGGTAGACAGGGAAGTTAATGCCCTTAGAGCAAAGCTTGAGGCCCTGAGGCTTGAGACTCTGAAAGAGCGAGAGGAGCTTGCCTCGGCGGTCTCGCGCCTCGATTCCCTCAGGGAGATGGTCGTCTCCGACGGCGCGGACAGCGAGCTCGGGGATGCAGTCGACATAGTCGCCCCGGTGGCCGACATCATCGAGGTGCCCAAGGAATACGAACGTGCCATCGAGAGCGCACTCAGGGAGACAGCGGGCGGCCTTGTGCTCAGGGCATCCGAGGACGTCCTCAAGGCGGTCGCCGCCATCAAGGCCAAGGACATCGGAAGGACAGCCTTCATACACCTCGGCACGGAGGGCTTCACCGACGACAGCCCGCTTCCCGAAGGTGCCGTGGCATGGGCGGCTGACCTCGTGACGGTGAAGGATGAGTTTCAGGGCATCGTTAAAAACCTCCTTGCCAACGTTGTTGTGGTCAGTGACGTAGAGGCAGCCCTGGGCATGAGGGGCAGGGGCATGACGTTCGTTACGCTTGAGGGCGAGACAGTGGAGCCCTCGGGCGCTGTCATAGCCGGAAAGAGCAGGGGAATACTCGCCCTGAAAAGGCAGATAAGGGAGCTTGGGGAGGAGATAGAGGCAAGGAAGTCATCCATCACCGCCCTTGAGAGCCGCACGCAGGAGACTCAGGGAGCCATCGGCGACAAGGAGCAGGAGCTGCAGAGCGTAACTGAAAAGGCGGTCGAGGCTGAAAGGGAAACGTCCCTGCTTAAGCTCAAGGTCGAAGGGCAGGCCGAGGAGATCGAGCGCGCCGAAAGAAAGCTGGGCGTCATCAGGATGGAGCAGGAGCAGGCAGAAAGGGAGAAGGCCTCGCTCGATGCCCTCATAGAGGAGAAGGGCCGGGAGATAAGCCGGCTGGAAGAGGACAGAAAACGCGTCGATACTGCCATCTCGGAAATACAGGCCGACATATCCGCCAGGCGCGCCGGACACGAGCAGAGGAGGACAGAGTCCGTCGACCTGAGGCTCAAGCTCAACTCTCTCGCCGAAAGGATAAATTCCCTCAGGAACGAGACCGAATCCGTCCGGGGGCTCAAGGATGAGCTTTCAAGAAAGAGCGAGTCCGTAAAGAGGGAGATAGGCCTTGCCGGCGAGCGCATAGGCGAGCGCGAGGAAGAGGCAAAACAAAAGGACGAGGAGCTTAAGGAACGGGTCGTGCGGGCCAGTGAGCTTGAGGCGAGGATATCGTCGGAGAGGGACCTTATCTCGTCGGACTCCGATGGAATACGCTCGAAGGAGCAGGGCCTCAAGGGCCTCAGGGCAGCTATAGAGTCTCTGGCGCAGAAGCTCTCCGAACTCGACGTCCAGAGGGCCGAGCACAGGGTTATGCTCGATAACCTCGTTGAGAACATCCGAAGCGCATACTCGGTCGAACTCGGCGAGGTCGAGGAAGAGCCGGTAGCCGAGGACGACCACGACAGGAGGGACGAGCTCAAGATGAAAATTGAAAAGCTCGGCCCCGTGAGCCTCGGCTCCATAGCGGAGTACGAGGAGCTAAAAGAGCGTTACGATTTCCTTAAGCAGCAGCAGGAGGACCTCGACCGCTCAATCGCGGAGCTCGAGGAGGCCATAGCGAGGATAAACTCCACTACGAGGAAGAACCTAAGGGAGGCCTACGAGGCCCTCAGGGTAAAGTTCGGGGAGGTCTTTGAAATCCTCTTCGGAGGCGGCCATGCGGAGCTTGTGCTTACGGACGAGCGCAACATCCTCGAGACGGGCGTGGACATCGTCGCGCAGCCCCCGGGCAAGAAGCTCCAGAACATAAACCTCCTCTCGGGAGGCGAGAAATCCCTCGCCGCGCTTGCCATCCTGTTTGCGAGCTTTCTGATAAAGCCCACGCCGCTTTGCATACTGGACGAGGCCGACGCCGCCCTTGACGAGTCGAACACCTTGAAATTTTCCCAGATGCTTAGAGAGCTTTCAAAGGATATCCAGTTCATCGTGGTCACCCACAACCGCGTCACCATGGAGGCCGCCGACTACATCTACGGCATAACGATGGAGGAGCCCGGGGTCTCGAAGGTCATCTCCATGCAGCTTGCCGAAGCCTGATGAACATCCGCCGCCAGACGGAAAAGATAGAAGAGCAGACCCTCCATCCCAGGGCATGCCGTAGCTCGCAGAGCCGCGGAAGAAAAACCCCCGAGCGGCAGGGTACCCTGAGGACCTGCTTTCAGCACGACCGCGACAGGGTAATACATTCCAAGGCATTCAGGCGCCTGAAGCACAAGACGCAGGTCTTCCTCGCCCCGAAGGGCGACCACTACCGCACCCGCCTGACCCACGTGCTTGAGGTAAGCCAGATTGCCCGGACCATAGCGCGTGCGCTCAGGCTTAACGAGGACCTCACCGAGGCCATTGCCCTCGCGCACGACCTCGGCCACACACCCTTCGGGCACGCCGGAGAGGCCGTGCTCAGAGGCATACACCCCGGAGGCTTCGAGCACTACGAACAGAGCCTCAGGGTCGTGGAGTTCCTCGAGCATGACGGCAAGGGCCTCAACCTTACCGAAGAGGTCAGGGACGGGATTTTAAAGCACTCAAAGGGCAAGGGTTTCATCTTCCCCGACTCGAAGTCCAACAGGGCCACCACGCTGGAGGGCCAGGTGGTGAGGGTCTCCGACGTAATCGCCTACCTCAACCACGACCTCGACGACGCCATGCGCGCGGGGGTCTTAAAGCACAAGGACATACCGAGCGATATCCGTAAAACGCTTGGCGGGTCGTACTCAAAGCGCATAGACACCATGGTCAGGGACCTCGTCAGTGCAAGCCTCGAGGCTGAGCTCGATGAGCTGAGGATGAGCCCCGGGGTCCTCGACGCCACGTCCGCCCTCAGGGACTTCCTCTACGAGCGCGTCTACGAGAGCGAGAGCCAGCAGGAGGAGTTCGAGAAGGCCAGGAAGCTGCTCACCGACCTCTACAACTACTACCTCGCGCACCCCGAGGAGGTCTTCCGCGATATCCCTGACAGGAGGAAAGGCGACAAGCACCGCAGCGTCTGCGACTTCATTGCAGGGATGACGGACCGCTTCGCCCTCATGACCCACGAGAGGCTCTTCATGCCGCGTGAGTGGATGGTTTATTAAGTTTCAGAGAAAAGCGGTGGCTGCTCCTCCGGCGCCACTAAGCGGCCCTTTCAATCTCTTTCGGCCACGCGGCCTATGCTCATCACCCGGTCTTCGTGGTTTACGTTCATGAGCTTTACGCCCTGTGTGTTACGGCCCAGGAGCGAGATGTCGCCGGCCCGGGTGCGTATGAGCTTGCCTGCGTTTGACATCATGACGACCTCGTCGTCGTCGTTTACCTGGATGAGGCCCACGGCATTGCCGCCCTTTTCGGTGACCTTTATTGAGATGACGCCCTTTCCGCCGCGGCCCTGCACGGGGTAGCCCTCTATCTTCGTCCTCTTCCCCATGCCCCGTTCGGTCACGGTAAGCAGCACGGTCCTTTCCCTGGCCACGTCGGCCGAGACGACCACGTCGCCCTTGGTAAGCCTGATGCCCTTAACGCCCCTTCCGGAGCGGCCAATGGCCCTTACGTCCTCTTCGTTGAACCTGATGCTGAGGCCCTTCCAGGTGCCGATTATCAGGTCGCTCGTGCCGTCGGTTATCCTTACGCGGATGAGTTCGTCGTCATCGTCGAGCTTCAGGGCGATGATGCCAGTGGCGCGGGGCCTTGAGTAGTCCTTCAGGGCGGTCTTCTTCACGATGCCTTTTTTCGTAAACATCACGAGGTAGCCTTCCTTAAAATCCTTGACCGGAAGCGCGGTGGCCAGCTTCTCACCCTCGGTAAGCGGAAGGAGGTTTACGATGGCCTTGCCCTTTGCGGTCCTGCCCGCCTCGGGTATCTGGTAGATCTTCTGCCAGTACAGCCGGCCCCGGTTGGTGAAAAACATCATGTAGTCGTGCGTGGAGCCTATAAAGAGGGCTTCGACGAAGTCCTCCTCGCGGGTCTGCATGCCGGTAAGGCCCTTGCCGCCCCGGTGCTGGCTGCGGTAGGCGCTGAGGGGGTTGCGCTTGATGTAGCCGGTATGGGAGACGGTGATGACCATCTCCTCCTCGGTTATCATGTCCTCAAGCGTTATCTCGCCCGTGGCGGCGGTGATATCGGTCCTTCTTTCGTCGGCGTATTTCCCCCGCGTCTCAAGGAGCTCTTCCCCGATTATCCGGGTTACGAGGTCCTCGCTTGCCAGTATCGCCTTGAGCCTTTCTATCTCCTTCAGGACTTCCATGTACTCGGTTACTATCTTTTCGCGCTCCAGGCCCGTCAGGCGCTGCAGCTTCATGTCCAGTATGGCCTGCGCCTGCACCTCGGTGAGGGCGTAGTCCTCCATCAGGCCGATCCGTGCGTCCTCGGGCGACTTGGAGCCCTTTATCAGGGCGATAATTTCGTCCAGATGGTCCAGCGCCTTTTTAAGGCCTTCGAGGATGTGGGCCCGTGCCTCGGCTTTGCTCAGTTCGAAGCGGGTCCTACGGGTGACGACCTCGCG
>DAOUWH010000102.1 GCA_030667205.1 Nitrospirota bacterium | reverse complement strand
TTACGCCAAGGCCGAAGTCGTGGTTGATGAATTTCAAAAGCTCAAGGGCGTTCATCTTCGGATTCAGTACCATGGCGCTGCGGACTTTCGGGTCGAAGTTCTGGAATACGTGCCTTATCAGTGTTGTCTTGCCGGAGCCCACCTCGCCGGTAAGCATGATGAAGCCCCTGTTCTGCGCTATACCGCGGCTCAGGTGCGCGATGGCCTCTTCGTGGTTGCTGCTTATGTAGAGAAACTTAGGGTCAGGAGTAACGCCGAACGGCTCCTCATTCAGCCCGAAAAAATTGTTATAGATCAATCCATCCCCCAAAAGGACAAACAATCTTGTTGCAACTGATACGAGTATAGCCCCAGACTCATATCGCTTCTATTTTATATTAAATGAATCAATTTTTGTTAAGAAATTCAGAGCCATAAATCAAGGATATACCCTCCCCGGCAAAGGCGTGGAGATACGGACGTCCGGAAGCTGTCCGCTGTCGCCTTCCCTGAGAGTTTTTCTTGAGAAAAAAGTGTTATCCGGCCCTGTAGAGCTCGCTTGCGAGGTCGAGTATGCGGTCGCTGTCTTCGAGCCGCTCGATGAGTTCGGGGGGGATGCCTTCGAAGCCGGCCCGGGCACCTGACAGTGCTCCTGCCATGGCGCAGATGGTGTCGGTGTCCCCGCCGATGGAGATGCAGAGCCTGACGGTCTCGGGGTAGTCCGTACCCCCGCGCATATAGGCATAAAGCGCCGTGGGAGCCGATTCCTGTGCAAGCACGCTGTGGCCCAGCCGCTCGATTACGGTCTCTGTCGAGGCGGGGGCTTTTAAAAGCTCCCTAATTGCATCGAGCTTGCCTCTGTACTCTTCGGTCTCGATGGTGCCGGAAAGCTCATCCAGAATCTCGTTGTTGCTCCTGCCCCTTATTATCCCGGAGACGGCATGCGTGATCAGGAGCGCGCCTTCTTTCGCAAGGGCGTGGTCGTGCGTGATGGAGCTTGCGATGAATGTGACCTCTTTGAGCCTTTCGAGGTCTTCCGCGAAAAACAGGCCGATCGGAGCGGCGCGCATGGCCGCGCCGTTTCCGAAGGAGCCCTCGGGGAAGACCGCCCTGTTAGCGGCATGCCAGGGCACGCCCCTTTTAATCATGCCCAGCACCGCGATGGTGCCCGGGCCATAGCCCCTTGCGGGATTAAAATTCTCCGCAAACCTCCGTGCCATGTGCTCGGCATCAAAGCCGCCTTTTGCGGCCAGTGACTCTGCCACGCCGATGGCCATCTCGGTATCGTCGGTGTACCTCAAGGCAGGGGGCAATCGGTTAAAAAGGGTTTCAACTTCGGCTGCAAAGGGACCGTGTCCTTCGAACGGTGCGCCGAGGGCGTCGCCGAGCGCAAGGCCGAGGAGGCATCCTGTAAAACTACTTTCGGAGCCGGTCATATGTGATTGCCCGACTTAAAATGTCTTGAAGATGCCAAACCCGAAATGCACCTCCGGAGCGCGTTTTTTTGAAGTCGTGCGATGCAGGTACAGTTCCCTGCTCAGTATCATAAGATACGGGTACTGGATCTCATCGAGCTGCCTGGGCTCGGAGCCCAGGACCTTGCCGGCTACGGTTATCTCCCTTCCGGGGGTGTAGATGACGGGGTCGAGGCGCCGGGGGTGCTGCACTACGAACCTCCCGCGCGAGATGTCCGTGTCGCGGGGCCTGCCCCGCGAGTCGAGCGGTTTTTCGAGCACATCGAGGGAGGCTCCCCCGTCGGTATTTTTAACCCCTATGATTACGCCGCCTAAAACCACGGTCTTTCCCTCGTGGGCGTTAGGGGCGGAAAAAAGGACCTCAGGGCTGAGGGTCTTGTCGGCCTCGGCCCTGAGAGCCGGGGAGACTACATGCGCGCAGCCTGCGAGCACAACGAGTGAGGATATTAAAAATAGCTTCCTCATCAGCTTCATTATACCCTCTTTTCCTGCGGATGCAAATACCTCGCGGCAGCCCTCGGACCTGCCGGCGTTTATGCGGGAGACAATGAAGAAGATAGGCTAATCGTCGGCGGGAAGGATTTTTAATATCCTGTCGTCGCCGGGCCTTGGCGAACCTCTGCCGTCTGTGTTGTTAGTCAGGATGTAGAGCGCCCCGTCAGGGCCTTCAACGACGTCTCTGAGCCGTCCATATGTGTCCTCGAACCAACGCTCTATCCTTGTGACCCTGTGCTGCTTATCAAGCCTGATTCTTATCAGAGCCCGGCTTCTCAGGGTAGCCACAAATAGGTCCCCTTTAAGATGTTTGAGAAATTTTCCGCTTGAGAACGTTATTCCCGAGGGAGGTGTGGTCTTTTTCCAGGCCACGACCGGGTCTATGTAAGGTTCTTTCGAGGGGGCGCCGATTGTCCTGGGCCATCCGTAGTTTCCGCCACTAACTATTATGTTGATCTCGTCGTGGGCAAAGGTGCCGAACTCGCCCGAGGGGCCGTGCTCGGATGAAAATAGCGCGCCGCTTTCTGGGTGCCAGGCGATGCCCTGCGGGTTCCGGTTACCGTATGAATAAACCGAAGAACCCGTAAAAGGATTATCAGAAGGGATTTTACCCTCAGGTGTAAGTCTCAGTATCTTGCCGCCGAGGGAGTTCAGGTCCTGCGCCAACTCGGCCTTGAAAATCTCGCCTGTGGTTACGTAGAGCATGCTGTCGGGGCCGAATGCGATGCGCCCGCCGTTATGGTTGGTGCCTCCGGGGATGCCATCGATTATCACGCGGTCGAA
This sequence comes from Nitrospirota bacterium, assembly GCA_030667205.1. GTDB lineage: Bacteria > Nitrospirota > Thermodesulfovibrionia > Thermodesulfovibrionales > JdFR-86 > DAOUWH01. The sequence goes on along the minus strand of DAOUWH010000102.1, from coordinate 3,631 downwards.
CGCTCCGGTGCTGCCCCTGTCCCTGAGCCTCACCACGCGGTTCGAAAGCGTTCTGCCCTCCCGGCGGGTGTGCATCGCGTAGATGAAGGGTTTCTCCGGGAACTCCGGATGAAGCGCAAGGCCCATGAGCCCGCCTTCTCCTATGTGGGCCACATCGAGCACAGCGTATGGGGACTTGGCAAGCTTGCCGTCCCTTATGAGCCTGATGCTTCCGGACCGTTCGCTTACCAGTGCCCTTCCATCCGGAAGGAAGACAAGCGACCAGGGTATCTTAAGGTCTTTAATCCATTCTTCGACCCTGACGCCATCGCCTTCTGGTAAAAGGACGTCATCGACGCCCTGGGGTTCATCTCCTACAAGGGGATAGTCGGTGAGCGCACAGGAAAATAAAAGAATCAGTGCGTAGAGAGTTGCTTTCATATGCCGGACCGGCCGGCCGGGCTATTCCCTGAAGTAGCCCAGCCGCTCCATTTCCTTGAAGGCCCAGTTGTCGATGAGGAGTTCGTCGTCCTCGTGCTCGGGCATGTTCGACGCGTATTCGCTCAGGAAGAGGTAGGCAATTTTTTTCTTGTCGCTTTCGAGCATGGCGACCCTGTCCTGGGACACGTTCTGGAGGGCGTTCCGCACACCCATGGCCTTGAGCCTGTCGTCGATAACGCTGTCGGGCACTTCCTCTCGTATTACGAGCTTGCAGCCTTTTTCTTCGCTGACTACGAGTTTTATCGGCGTGTCCCTGTCGGGCTCTTCAAAACCCTGCTTCTTGCACCACTGGGCGACGTTGTCCACAAAGACAAGCTCCACAAGGAAAAGACAGTATTCCTGAAGCATGTCATTGAAGAGCTTCTCATGCGCCTTAAGGTTCATGGTGCCTCCTCTCTCTGTATGTTTCGCATACGCTTTGCCAGTTCCCTCAGTGCGTCGGCAAGCTCCATGCCTTCCCCCATTAGCTTCTTTATAAATTCCGCCTTCGAAAGCTCGTTAATGATATATTCCGCGGAGGGGTTTTTCAGGCATACGTTCTTGCCCGTCTCAAGCTGTTGCGTTATGCAGCCCTCGATCTGTTCCGGAGAGAACTTCTTTGCAAGTTCCTTTATCTCTTTTACGTCCACGCTATGAACATCCTCGAAAATTTGATTTTAAAGGGGTCTATGACCCCTTTACAGCCTTGTAGCACAGGACCCTTATAAGGCCGATGGTCTCGCCCGTGTCGTCGGTGAAGGCGGTGTCGGAGACCGAGGTGACCTTCTCGACGTTGTTTTCGGCAATGAACCTGTTTACCATCTCGTCGAGCTCGTTCAGTTCCTGGGTGGTCCTAAGCGGCCTTATCTCCATACCGAAGGTCTTGACCTTTACCATTGCGTCTCCTCCTTCCGAACCCGGCCTGCAGTAGCCGTTTTACTGCACCGCGACGACTTCTTTTACTCCGGGTACGGTTTCCTTGAGCCTCTTTTCGATGCCCATCTTCAGCGTCATCGTGGACATGGGACAGTGCCCGCAGGCGCCCGTGAGTTTGACTTTCACGATTCCGTCTTCCGTGACCTCCACTATCTCGACGTCCCCGCCGTCGGCCTTCAGAAAGGGCCTTATCTGCTCGATGACCTCCTTGACCTTTTCCTCCATGCTGCCTCCTTCTTAATGCGCAGTTCTTATATCAAATATTCTATAACAGAACCGGTTTAAATTCTCTGATAAAAATCATAGAGCGCCTTGCCCGTGAAAAAATCAGCCCATGCTATGCCGATGTCGGGGATGGTGGACTTGAAGACCCAGTCCACGGCCGGTGCGGACCTGGCCGTAAGCTCCGCGATGCTGTAATGGGACATGAACACGGTGCCGTATATCACGATAATGCCGTTTAGGAGATAGCCGTAGGTAGCGGTCCTCTTCGAGGCAAAGAGGGCGCTTACGAGTATGAGGTCTATAAGCGGGAAGAGGTTAGAAAGAAACCTGGCGCTGTCGAATACGAGCACTTCGGGATTTAGCGGGTCGGGGACCATGAAGAAGTGGATCCTGTAGTGGAGCATAAAGCCCGAGAAGGCCAGCAGCACCAGCGCCGTATATAAAACCTTCCTGCTCATGTCGTCTAAAAGTTGAACCTCACGATGTGGCCGAGGTACAATGTCAGCGATATCGCGGCGATGTGCAGTATCCACCAGCCGGGCTTGTACCTCATGAAATGCTTAGTCAGCATAAGTTCTCTCCTATTTCCACAACAGGTGGCCGATGGTGTAGACCGTGGCTATGCCCACAAGGTGTACAATCCACCAGCCAGTTCTCAGAAAACTTATTTTTTGGGAGAAATTTTCCCTCTCCATCGGTCCTTATTTCTTTTTCTCAGGCTTTGGCATTACGGGGTAGCCTGCTGTAAACCATTCCTTCCAGCCGCCTTTAAGCACTATTACGTTTGTATACCCTAACTTCATCATCTGCCGTGCCACACTGACACTGGTAGCCTGCCGGGGTCAAGCTCAGTAGAAGACGAGTTGCCTGTCCTTTGGGTAATTCTTGGACCACATGGACACATACGTGGCGTCCTCCCTCACGGCGCCCTTTATCATTACGTCGCTTGCGTTCCAGTCCTTGCCGATGCGCACGTCTATAATCGTTATGTCGGGGCTATCGAGCTGGGTGCGCAGTTCGTCCTTTGTGATCCATTTAACCTCTTCTGCTGATGCCGTCCCTCCCGCAATGAGTAAGGCTGCCATAAGGACAACTAAAAACCATCGGTTCATGTCCTTAAGCTCCTTTCCCGTTGTCATACTTTTTGGACCACCAGTCTTCCGGCGGCCTCAAGCGCCTTTTCATAGTCCGGATGCTGCGTTACCTCGGGCACTATCTCGACATACCTGATAGTGTCGTCCTTGTCTATGACAAAGACGGAGCGCGCAAGGAGCCGGAGTTCCTTGATAAGCACACCATAGTTTGTTCCGAACGAGGCGTCCCGGTGGTCCGAGAGGGCCTGTACCTTGTCTATCCCCGCGGTGGTGCAGAACCTGTCTATAGCGAAGGGCAGGTCCATGCTGATGTTGAACACCGATACGTCGCCCGGAAGTTTTGCCGCTTCCTCGTTGAACCTCCGGGCCTGCATGTCGCAGACCGGGGTATCGAGCGACGGGGTTACGCTTATAAGCCGTACCTTGCCCGAGCAGTCCTCGAGGCTGACCTCGTTAAGTTCCCTGTCAAGCACCCTGAAATCCGGCGCCTTCTCGCCGACCTTTAGCTCCGGGCCAATAAGGGTTACCGGGGCGCCCTTCATTGTGACGATGCCTTGTCTTTCCACGGCTATGCCTCCCGTACTCAGTAAATTTCGTACCTTACGAACTCTTCGAGCTTTCTTCTGAATGCCCTTGGAAGAAGCGTAACCCCCGACTTGAGGTCCCCTACGGCAACGAGCATGGGGATGAGCTTGTCCCCGGGGATATTTAACTCCCGCTTTATGCATGCCTCTTCGAAGCCGTCCATGGGGTGGGTCTCAAGCCCCAGCCCTTTGGCTGCGAGCATGAGGTTCATCGCGAAAAGCGAGGTATTCTGTACCGCCACGTACTTGCGGGTCTGGCTGTCTGGCGTGCCGTAGAGGCCTGATGCCATTTCCTCGTAGGTCTTGCGCATCTCGGGTTTCATGTAGCCCAGT
>DAOUWH010000078.1 GCA_030667205.1 Nitrospirota bacterium | reverse complement strand
CCCTAATATACCCCCCCGGTGAGCACTACGTTTACCGCGCCCACCTTGACCTTCGACTTTATCTTCACGGGTATCTTCCGCTCGTCGTCGGTGAGCCAGATATAGACGTCGCCCTTCCTCATGAAGATGCCCTCGGACTTAAGAAGAGGTTTCACCTTGATAGTGTCGAACGTGCCCGCAGGCACGCGAATCTTTTGTTTTTTTAAGACCTGCACCTCTACGTCGTAGAGCTTTCCGTTGTCGAAGACGCGAATGAAGAGGGATTTTCCAACCTCCATCTCCACAGTCCTGATGAGGAAAAAGGCCGTGATGGGGTCGTATATCTCACCCTCGGCATCAAACTCCTTTATCTCATTCTTGTGGATGTTGTTGAGGACTATCTTCCCGGCCTCGCGGTCGTAGGAGACCAGCCTTTCCTTCCTGTGCCTGCCCTCGCGGAGCTTCAGATGGTAGACAGACGGCAGGAAGGTCGATTCCTCCGCAAGGACCTCTATGCGGTCTTCGACCCTGTAAAAAACAGAGAGGACCTTCGCCGACCAGGCGCGAGAGACTATTTTTAACGTACCTTCCTCCCCTTTAGCTATCTCGAGCACCGAGTTGCCCGCCTTGATGAACTGCCACCTTATTGAGTACTCAAGCCTTTCGGGGATTTGGAAAGCGAAAGCGCCAGGCGGCACAAACGACCAGACAGTCAGAAAAACAAGTGTGGCCAATAATACCGAGGTTCCAAATCCCCCCTTGAAAAAAAGGGATTTAGGGGGATTTTCAAAGATGACGCTTTTCGATTCCCGGATGACCGGCTTCTTTTCTGCTATAATGGGCATCTGTTATATTAATATTATGCTCGTAATTCCCGCAATAGACCTCAAGGGCGGTAAGTGCGTAAGGCTCCTTCAGGGGAGGGCCGAGGACGAGACCGTCTATTCCGACGACCCGGCGGCAACCGCCAGGAGGTGGCAGGCCCTCGGGGCGGAACTGATTCACATCGTGGACCTCGACGGCGCCTTTACCGGCGAGCAAAAGAATATCGAGGCTGTAAGGGCCATCCGCAAGGCAGTGGACATCGCCCTCGAGCTCGGCGGCGGCATAAGAGACCTGCAATGCATCGGAGAGCTTGTCGATACAGGCATCGACCGGGTGATACTCGGCACCGTGGCCGCCGAAAAACCAGAACTCCTCAAGGAGGCCTCTGAAAAATACCCCGGCCGTGTGCTCGTGGGCATAGACGCAAAGGACGGCAAGGTCGCAGTAAAGGGTTGGACCGAGGTTACGGGGCATGACGCCGCGGGGTTTTCGAAGAAGATGGAATCACTCGGCGCGGCGGGCATCATCTATACCGACATCGCAAGGGACGGGATGCTCACCGGCCCCAACATCGAGGCAACGGCGAATATCGCAAGGTCGGTCGGCATACCCGTAATCGCCTCGGGTGGTATCTCCTCTATAGATGATATTAAAAACCTTCTCGGTATAGAGGGCCTGTGGGGCGCGATAACCGGAAAGGCCATCTACTCCGGCTCTATGGACCTCAAAGAGGCAATAGGGCTGACAAAAACATAGGGAGTTTTAAAAAAGTTGCTTGCAAAACGCATAATCCCCTGCCTTGACGTCAAGGACGGAAGGGTCGTAAAGGGCGTAAACTTCGTAAACATCCGCGACGCCGGAGACCCGGTGGAAAACGCCCGCTTCTACGACGAACAGGGCGCGGACGAGCTCGTATTCCTCGACATAACCGCCTCGCACGAAAAAAGGGACATAATCCTCGATGTGGTAAGAAAGACCGCGGACGACATATTCATGCCCCTTACCGTGGGCGGCGGAGTAAGAGACCTCGACGACATCAGGGCGCTCCTTAACGCAGGCAGCGACAAGGTCGCCATCAATACGTCCGCCGTAAAAAATCCCGAAATAGTAAGGCAGGCCGCCGAGCGCTTCGGGAGCCAGTGCATAGTGGTGGCCATAGACGCAAAGAGGTGCCGGGGGAAGGCCGGAGAGCCCCCGGATTGGCTCAAGGACGATGCCCTTGTCCCCGAGGAGGGAAAAGACTCCTGGGAGGTCTACACCCACGGGGGCAGGAAACCCAGGGGCCTCGACGCGGTAAAGTGGGCCCGCTACATGGAGGAACTGGGCGCGGGCGAGATACTCCTTACGAGCATGGACCGCGACGGCACAAAGGACGGCTACGACATCGAGCTTACGCGCGCTATCTCGGAGACCGTTAACATCCCGGTCATCGCCTCCGGCGGCGCAGGCACGCTGGAGCACCTCTACGAGGCCCTCGCCCTGGGCAAGGCCCATGCGGTGCTCGCAGCCTCGATATTCCACTACAGGGAATACTCCATCGGGGAGACAAAGGAATACCTCCGCTCAAAGGGCGAAACCGTAAGGTTTTAATAAAAAAAGACCGCATGGAACTCACCAAAAGAGTACTGTCGACAATCAAAAAGCATTCGATGCTCACCGGCGGCGAGACCGTGGTCGTGGGGCTTTCGGGAGGGCCGGACTCGGTATGCCTGATCACGGTGCTCCACACCCTTGCGTCCAGAATGGAGTTAAACCTCAGTGCCGTTTATGTAGAGCACGGCCTGAGGCCGGATGAGACCCCGGATGAAATAGAGTTCTCAGGCGACCTGTGCCGGAGGATGGACATACCATTTAGCGTAAAGCATGTCGACGTCAGGACATACGCGAAGGAAAAGGGCCTTAACGCCCAGGACGCGGCAAGGACCCTTCGCTACAAGGCTCTGGAGGAGACCGCTGCCGTGGCCGGAGCACATGCGGTCGCCCTCGGCCACAACCTCGACGACCAGGCAGAGACCTTCCTGATGCACATCCTGAGGGGCTCAGGCCCGAGGGGGCTTTCGGGCATACCGCCGGTGCGCGGCATAATCATCCGCCCATTGATAGATATCGAGAGGACGGACATCGAGGAGCACCTCGACAGCGAGGGCATTTCATACATGATCGACTCCTCGAACCTCAAGCACGACTACCTCCGCAACAGGCTCAGGGCCACCATCATGCCCGTGCTAAGGGACATCAACCCCGGCATCATCGAGACACTGTCCAGGACCACCGAGATACTCAGGGACGAAGACAGGTACCTCGAGGCCGCCGTCACAAAAACCCTCATGAAGCTCATAACGCGCAAGACCGACGCCTACATCGAGCTCTTCCTCGTGCCCCTTGAGGGTATGGACAGGGTACTGCTCCGCAGGGTCCTTCGCCGTGCCATCGACGCAACCGAAGGGTTGAGGGCCATAACCTTCAGGCACATCGAGGACATCATGCACCTGATAAAGACCGGAAGCGCAGGCGCCAGGCTGTATCTGCCGCGTAACGTCCGCGTGGTCAAAAAATACTCCACCGTGCTCCTTACGTCGGAGCCGCCGCAGAAGCTCGGCACCTATGCCCTAGAGCCCGGCGGCGAGGTCGTCCTGCAGGAGGCCGGGCTTGTGCTTAAGGCATACATTGCAGAGGCCGCGCCTGCTATCACCGGCAAGGACATCGCCTTATTTGATGCGGGGAAGGTCAAGGGGCCTCTCACGGTCAGGGCCCGCAGGGACGGGGATTACTTCTACCCCGAGGGATTCGGAAAGAGAAAAAAGCTCCAGGACTATTTCGTTGACGAGAAGGTGCCGAGGGACGAGCGGGACGCGGTGCCTATCGTCACCTCGGGAGAGGACGTCGTCTGGGTCGCGGGCATGAGGGCCGACAACAGGTTCGCGGCAGACCCTTCCGCCGAAAGGCCACTTGTGCTTGAGCTTAAGAAATTAAGGGATTAGGTACTACCGTTTCCGGATATGTTGCCTTTTTTACAAATAAATGTTAAATAACAATACAACCACTCTTCCAGAAGACAATGCGTAAAGACAAACCATTCCCGGCGGACAAGAAATCGCCCTGGTACAAGAAGTGGTGGATTATCGCTATCTGCTTTTTGGGAGGGGTCTATCTTGCGAACTTTGCCGCCGCCCATGTATTGCAGAAGAGGATTGAGCAGCGGCTAAACGCCCCTGTGTCTGTCATGTACAAGTGGACAGACGAAAAGGGGATTGTGCACTATTCCGACAAAAAACAGGACCCATCGGCGGAAATGACCGTGTACGTTAAGGACAAGCCCGCCGAAGAAGAGAAGATTGCCAATATCGAGACCAAGGCCCTTTTCATATTCCGCACGGCAAAGCCCATCCTCGAAAAGCTCCTTGCCGCATTTGTCATAATCGCCGTTGTAGCGCAGGGGCTTAAAGGGATAGGCTCGTCGTTAAAACGCATGAACCAAAAGAGAGCGAAAGAACGGCTGGAGGCCGGCTTCGAGGACTGCATACTGCAATTTAAGGACTTCAGCTCCGGCCTTTCAGTAAAGACAGATAAATCCCGGTACGCAAAGGGCCTCGCCGGGGCAAGAACCGTCCTGGATAATATAATGAAAAATCCCGATGCCCTTGATGACAGGCACCGCGAAGTTATATCCATGCTGCGCAGGGCGCTGGAGACTTATATCGACTGCATTACCCTCTGGGACATAAAAGCCCATAGAGAAATCACCACAGCCGACAATAAAGTTTATCTGACGAAATATCCAGCGCTGCTTGATAAGACCACGGGAGACGACAAACCCCTGTCGCGCGGGGAATTCCAGGGCGCCGTGCGCAAAACGCTCTGGATGTATGCCTCGCGTTATATCAAGCAGGCGGAGGACATGTTTTTAAACCCGCCCGGTAAAGAAAATTAGCACCTGCACCGGCGTTAACCGGGATACGGCCCTTTTTATTCAATCTAACGACAGCGGCCTTGCCCCAATGCCCCAAATCTGTTATATTCTATTTTTAAATATTTAAGCGGGGACTAGAGATTGTCCGAGACAGAGAAGATAAGAGTAAGGTTCGCGCCAAGCCCCACGGGGCACCTGCACATAGGCGGGGCGAGGACCGCGCTTTTTAACTGGCTCTTAGCGAGGGGCCGGGGCGGAAAGTTCGTCCTCAGGATCGAGGACACCGACCGCAGCCGCTCCACCGAGGAGTACATAGAGAGCATCATCGAGGGCATGAGGTGGCTCGGCCTGGACTGGGACGAGGGCCCCTACCGCCAGACAGACAGGTTCGATACCTATAAAAAACATATAGACAGGCTCATTGCAGAGGGAAAGGCATACCACTGCTACTGCACGCCAGAAGAGCTCGAGGCAAGGAGGAAAGAGGCTCTCGCAAAAGGCGCCTCGCTGAAGTATGACGGAAGGTGCAAAGATTTAAAAGAGCCAGTGCCCGACAGGCCCGCCTCGGTGCGTTTCAAGATGCCTCAGGCGGGAAACATCGTTGTTGAGGACATGATAAAGGGCAATATCGTATTCGAGAACAGCCAGCTTGACGACCTGATAATCGCGCGTTCAGACGGCACCCCCACATACAACTTCGTCGTGGTCGTAGACGACGTGGACATGGACATCACCCACGTAATAAGGGGAGACGACCACCTCAACAACACCCCCAAGCAGATACACATATGCCGCGCCCTTGGCCACGACGTGCCAAAGTTCGGCCACCTGCCGATGATACTCGGCTCGGACAAGGCAAGGCTCTCGAAAAGGCACGGCGCAACGTCGGTCACGGCATACAGGGACGAGGGCTATCTCCCGGCAGCGCTGGTAAACTACCTCGTAAGGCTTGGCTGGTCGCACGGCGACCAGGAACTCTTTACAAGAGACGAACTCATAAAACTCTTCTCCTTCGAAAATGTCGGCAAGTCCGCGGCGATATTTAACCCGGAAAAACTTCTCTGGCTCAATGCCGAATACATAAAAAGCACCCCGCCCGATGAGCTTTCCGAACTTGTAATGCCGTTCCTCATAGAGGACGGTACTGTCACTGAAGGCAGCAAGCCCGGCAGGGCGTATCTTTCCAGGGCAATAGCCACCCTTGTAGAGCGTGCCCGCACGCTCGTTGAACTTTCCGAAAAACTCCGTTTCTATTTAATTGACGATGCGAACATCGAATACCAGGAAAAGACCATGAAAAAATTCCTGAACGAAAAGACAAGGCCCTATCTTGAAGACATCCATGCAGGTCTGGCATCCGTCGAGGCCTTCACCCATGATAACCTTGAGGAAATTTTCAAGTCGGTAATGGAAAAACACGACGTGAAACTCGGCAAGGTAGCGCAACCGGTGCGGGTCGCCATGACGGGCGGGACCGAAAGCCCGGGGATTTTCGAGGTGCTTGATGTACTGGGCAAGGAAAAAACTCTGAACAGGCTGCAAAAAGCGATAAATACCACAACAAAAGAGTAAAAATATGGCAGAGTCCGAACGCACGCAACCATCGAATTTCATCCGCGATATCATCGCCGGAGACCGTGGGACAGGCAAACATGAGGGCCAGGTCCATCTAAGGTTTCCTCCGGAGCCCAACGGCTATCTGCATATCGGGCATGCCAAGAGCATCTGCCTGAACTTCGGCCTTGCCAAGGAATATAATGGCCTCTGCAACCTTAGGTTCGACGACACCAACCCGATTAAGGAAGAGGCCACATACGTTGAGTCTATCATTGAGGACGTCAGGTGGCTTGGCTTTGACTGGGGCGACAGGCTTTACTACGCATCGGACTATTTTGAAAAGCTCTACGAATACGCGGTGCAATTGATAAAGGACGGCCATGCATACGTGGACGACCTGAGCCCAGAGGAAATCCGCCAGTACCGCGGCGACTTTTATACACCCGGGAAGGAAAGCCTCCACCGAGACCGCCCGGTCGAGGAGAACCTCGACCTCTTCGAGCGCATGAGGGCCGGAGAGTTTGAAGACGGCACAAAGACGCTCCGCGCAAAGATTGATATATCCTCGGGGAACCTCAACATGCGCGATCCGGTCATGTACCGCATCCTCAAGGCACCGCACCACAGGACAGAGGAGAAGTGGTGCATCTATCCT
>DAOUWH010000143.1 GCA_030667205.1 Nitrospirota bacterium | reverse complement strand
GAGATGTACTCCAACGTAAAGAATCCCGAGCAGGCCTCGGAGGAGATAAAGTCCTTCATCTCCGACTTCCACGGCATAAGGCACGACCTCCTTGACGGCGCGCTTTATTTCCATAGCGACAAGGACGCCGTAAAACACTCCTTCAGGGTGGCCTCCAGCCTCGACAGCATGGTCGTGGGAGAGCCCCAGATACTGGGGCAGCTAAAGGACGCCTTCGAGTTCGCCCTCACGAAGAAGTCCACCGGGGTGCTCCTTAACAAGCTGATGAAAAAGTCCATATCCGTCGCTAAAAGGATACGTACCGAGACGAGGATCGCCGAGAACGCCGTCTCCATAAGCTTCGCCGCCGTGGAGCTTGCCAAGAAGATTTTTACCGAGATAGAGGAGAAGTCCGTGATGCTACTTGGCGCCGGAGAGATGGCGGAGCTTGCCGCAAAGCATCTCCTTAATACCGGGGTCAGAGATCTCTCGGTGGCCAACAGGACGTATGAGCGCGGCGTGGCGCTCGCCGGCGAGATGGGCGGCAGGGCCGTAAAATACGAGGACTTCCTCCAGGAGATGATCCGCACGGACATCGTGATATGCTCTACTGGGGCGCCGACGTACGTGGTCACAAAAGACCAGATGCAGGGCGTGATGAAGGCAAGGAAGCAAAAGCCCGTTTTCATAATAGACATCTCCGTGCCAAGGAACATCGACCCGGCAATAAACGACATGGCCAACGTATATCTCTACGACGTGGACGACCTGCAGGGCGTGGTGGACGAGAACATCATGGGGAGGGGCCAAGAGGCGGAAAAGGCCGAGGGCATCGTGGAGGAAGAGGTCGAGACGTTCCTTAGGTGGCAGTCCTCGCTCGATGCGGTGCCGGCCATCGTGGCCCTGAGGGAGCGGGCCGAGGCCATCAAAGCCGAAGAGGTCGAAAAGCTCCTGAGGAAAAACCCCGACCTGGGCGAGGCCGAGCGCGAGGCGGTCATGCAGCTTGCCTCGGCCATCACGAACAAGCTAATTCACCCTCCCACGGCCGCCCTCAAAGAGGACGCCGAGGACAAGGACGTCCTCATCGCGCTAATAAAACGCCTTTACGGCATCGAGGGGACATAGTCCCCTTACACCGGACCGCATTGAGGGTTTTAAAAAAAATCCCAACGATGAAAAATCTCGCATTTATGATAATCTGGACTGTAATGATTGCCATTTCCATGACCGCACTTGCACAGGCCGGAGAGGCTCTTCCGGAGTACAGGCTCTCGGTCTCTTTCGTGCCGGGTGAAAACCTCCTTAAGGGCGAGGCCGCCATTGTCCTGCCAGGAGAGAAACCCTGGAGCATCGATACTGGCGTTTTAAAAGTCCTTGACGCCGGGCTCGACGGCGAGGCCCTTGATGCCGAATCCATAAAATCCATAAACAGGGACAAGGGCATTAACCTCGCCACGGGCGGCACCTTAAAAATTTCCTACGAGGTCCTTTTACAAGGCACCGAAGCGGACGTTCAAAACGTGGGGGTGGCAGGAAGCGTGGTCTCCACAGAGGGGATATCCCTCACCGGAGGATGGTATCCCGGGGTGAAGGGCCTGGCACGCTACAGCCTTACGGCGCTTGTGCCCGGGGAATTCACCGCGGTATCCGAGGCCGAGGAGGTATCGGTAAGCGACACGCCGGAGGGACGGATGTATGCATTTCACTTCCCGCACCCGGCGGAGGGAATGACCCTCGCGGCGGGCAGGTACACGGTCGCAAGCGATACCGAGGGCGACACCGAGGTGTTCGCCTACTTTTTCGAAGAGGACACCGCCCTCGCCGATACATACATTGATTATACGAAGCGCTATCTCAGGATGTACTCCGGGATGCTCGGCCCCTACCCCTTTAAACGTTTCTCGGTGGTCGAGAACTTCCTGCCCACCGGATACTCGATGCCCACCTACACGCTGCTGGGGCGAGACGTGGTGCGCCTTCCGTTCATCGTGGAGACCTCCCTGGGACACGAGATACTCCACCAGTGGCTGGGTAATTACGTCTACGGCGACCCGGAAGGTGGAAACTGGCTTGAAGGCCTTACGACCTACCTTGCGGACCACCTCTACGAGGAACTCAAGGGCGAAGGCACGCTTTATCGAAAGAAAATACTTGCGGACTATCAGAGCTACGTAACGCCCGAGCGCGCAATCGCGCTTAAGGACTTCGCAGCAAGGACCGACCCCGCGACAAAAGCCGTCGGCTACGGCAAATGCGCGATGCTCTTCCATATGCTTAAAGGCCTCGTCGGCGAAGACACCTTCAACAACATTTTAAAGGCGTTTATCGAGAAAAATGCCTTCAAAAAGACCTCATGGGACGATGTGCGCGAAGCTTTTAAGCAGGCCTCGGACATCGGGCTTGAAGAGTTTTTCAGACAGTGGCTTGAGCGCACGGACGTCCCCCATATCAGGGTAGAAGACCCAAGGGTTATTTATCTGGAGGGCGAGCCCCATGTCTCGTTCACCCTGAAACAAAATGGCCCGTACAGGCTTCGCCTTAAGGTAAAAATCATCACCGAAGGCGGCGAGCACACCGAAGTCCTCGAGGTGGAAAAGGAAAAAGAAAGATTCAGGATACCTGTGGAGGGCACGCCCACTGAAGTTGTCCTTGACCCGGACTACGACCTCATGCGCGGGCTCTGGCCGGATGAATTCCCCCCTTCGGCGGCAAGGCTCCTCGGCGCGGAGAAGAGGCTGCTCGTCATGCCGGAAAAGGCTATAGAGACCTATGCCGCCCTGACGGGCATGCTTAAGGAAGAGGGGTTTACCGTAAAACTCGAAGACGAGATAAAGGACGAGGACATCAGCACCTCGGGCACCCTTCTTCTTGGCACCGACGGCCCAATCCACAGAAGATTATTCGGTTTACCTGTTGAAACCGTTGAAAAAGGCTTTACGCTTACCGTAATGAAAAACCCCCTGAACCCATCGAAGGTCGTGGCCATAGCCCACGGCATCGATACCGACGAGGTCGACGCCGCGGCAAAAAAGATCTTCCGCTACGGGAAATACTCTTCCCTGAGATTCGAAGGCGGCAGAAACACCTTGAAAGAGATTGCACCCTCGGATACGGGGATGAGAGTTAATCTTTCGCACAGGGTCTCCGGCATAAGGCCCGAGCGCTCGCTCGACCTTGATGAGATCATCCGGGACGTCATCGAAAAGCCGATAATCTACGTCGGCGAGTCGCACACCAACTACGAAGACCACAGGGTGCAGCTCGAGGTCATACGCGCCCTTAAAGAAAGCGGCAGGAAGTTCGCGGTGGGGATGGAGATGTTCCAGAGGCAGTTTCAGGAAGCGCTCGACGATTACCTCTCGGAGGAAACCACCGAAAAAGAATTTTTAAAGGCCTCGGAGTATTTTACGCGGTGGAAGTTCGACTACCACCTCTACCGCGAGATAGTCGATTACGCAAGGGCGCACGACATACCCGTGGTCGCCCTCAACACGGACTCCGACATCATCAAAAAGGTCTCCGACGGCGGACTCGACGCCCTCTCTGAAGAAGAGCGGGAAAAAATCCCCGCCGACATGGACATGTCCGACGAGACTTACAGGAAAAGACTCAGGGAAGTCTTCAAACTGCATAAGAAATCGGGGGAAAAGAACTTTGAGTTCTTCTACCAGTCCCAGATACTCTGGGACGAGACCATGGCCCACTCGGTCGAGGAATTCCTGAAGGAAAACCCGGACCACCAGATGGTCGTGCTCGCTGGCATCGGGCACATCGCCTACGGCCGGGGCATCCCGAAAAGGGCATACAGGCTCAACGGGAAAGATTACGCGCTCCTGATCAACTCAAACATAGAGACCATAGATGAGGGCATGGCCGACTACGTGCTATTCCCCGAGTCCCTCAAGCCGCCCCAGATGCCCCTGATAGGGGTAATGCTTACAGAGGCCGACGGCAAGGTCTCGATAGCGAAGCTCTCCCCGGGGGGCCCGGCCCAGCTGGCGGGGCTTAAGCGGAAAGATATGTTCGTATCCATGGACGGCCTTGAGATCGAGGACGTCGGAGACATAAAGATCGCCCTTTTTGACAGGGAAGAGGGCGATACCGTAAAGGTCAGGGTCATTAGAAAGCGCTTTCTCTTCGGCAAAAAAGAGATAGAGCTTGAGGTAACTCTCCGGTAGGGTTTAATAGCAGCTTGGAGGTTTCCATGAAAAGGCTCATTCTATTGGTTTTGGTTCTTGTGGGGCTTAACCTGCTTAACGGTAGTGCCGCAGCGGAAGACCTGATAGATGCAGCAAAAAGAGGTGATGTTATTGCTGTTGAAGACCTTATAAACAACGGCGCGGATGTGGATGCAAGGGACAACAAAGGCAGGACGGCCCTGATGCTGGGGGCTGCGAAAGGGCATGCCGAGGCTGCAGGGTTACTTATCGAAAAGGGCGCGGATGTGGACGCAATGGACAACAACGGCAGGACGGCCCTGATGGAGGCGGCTTATGGAGGCCAGACCGAAGCTGCAAAGCTCCTTATCGAAAAAGGCGCGGATGTGGACGCAAAGGACAACAAAGGCAGGACGGCCCTGATGGAGGCGGCTTTGAGAGGCCAGTCCGAAGCTGCAGGGTTGCTTATCGAAAAAGGCGCGGATGTGGATGCAAGGGACAACAAAGGCGGGACGGCCCTGATGCTGGGGGCTGCGAAAGGTTATATTGAGGCTGCAAGGCTTCTTATCGAAAGCGGCGCGGACGTGGACGCAAGGGACAATTATGGCTCAACAGCCCTGGTGGAGGCGGCCATGGGAGGTCAGTCCGGTATTGCAAGGCTCCTTATCGAAAG
>DAOUWH010000265.1 GCA_030667205.1 Nitrospirota bacterium | reverse complement strand
TCCATCGAGATGCTGTTTCCCGAGGTCAGGATAGTGCCCGACCGCAACCGCCTGAAGGCTAATGCCATGAGCGCCCAGGACCTCGGCGTGGCAGTGGACGTGCTCATGGACGGCCGCGACATAGGGGACTTCAAGCAGGAAGGGAAAAAGAAGATAGACCTCGTGCTATTGACTTCCGAGGAGAGGATAGATACGCCCGAGGCCCTTTATGGCTCGCTCCTTGCCACACCGAAGGGAGACGTGGTGCCGGTCTCAAGCCTTGCAAACCTTGAGAGGACCACTGGAATAACCCAGATAAGGCACCTCGAGCGCAACCGCACGGTTACGCTCGAGGTGACCCCTCCATTTGATATACCCCTTCAGTCGGCCACCGAGATAATCGATAGCGACGTTATTAAGCCGATGAAAGAGGGCGGCATGCTCAGGGGCGTGGATGTGGGCATAAGCGGCGCGGCGGACAAGCTTGCCGAGACGCGCGAGGCCCTTCAGTGGAACTTCGTGCTTGCGGCGCTTATCGCGTACCTTTTAATGGCCGCGCTATTTGGCAACTTCATATATCCGCTCGTGATAATGTTCAGCGTGCCCCTTGCCGCCGCGGGCGGGTTTATGGGTCTCAGGCTTCTTAACGTGTTTGCCACTTCGCGCATGGACATATTGACGATGCTCGGGTTCGTGATACTGATAGGCGTGGTCGTCAACAACGCAATTCTCATCGTTTACCAGTCGCTTAACAACGTGCGCTACCACGGTATGGACTACCACGACGCGGTGCTTGAGGCCGTGCGGGTGAGGCTCAGGCCGATATACATGAGCGCCTCCACAAGCATCTTCGGCATGCTCCCGCTGGTGCTGTTTCCCGGCGCGGGCTCGGAGCTTTACAGGGGACTTGGAAGCGTGATTCTGGGCGGCATCGCCGTCTCTACGGTGTTTACGGTGTTCGTAGTGCCCTCGCTCCTGATGTTCGTGATAAGGATGGAAGGGCGCAAGACCGCTGAGGACAAGGGTGATTAAATGAAAAAGTTTTTTATATTAATTTTTCTTTCTGTCATCATCGCAGGCTGGGTTGCCGATGCTTCGGCCCTGACAATGGAGGAGGCGGTTTCTTTCGCCCTCAAGAACAACCACCGCATAAAGCAGTTTGAGAACCTGGAAGGTTCCGCACGCGAGGAGGTAGGCTCAAGGAGGAGCGCCTTTTTCCCCTCGGCAAACCTTACGTACTCTTATACAGAGCTTGATACACAAGGCAATACCACCAGCACCTTCAATCGAAATGCCTCTGTCGCGACGGCGGAGGCAAGCTATAACCTTTTTAACGGGCTTTCGGACCTGAAGGGCCTTAGAGAGGCCGAGGCCAGGGCGGATGCAGCGGCATTCGAGCGGCAGGCTACCGAGGCCGACGTGGCCCTTGATACCAAAACGGCATATATAGAAATCCTCAGGGCACGGCGCGCCGTGGAGACTGCGCGCGAAGGGGTGGAGCTTCTTCAGCGGCAGAAGCACGATGCCGAACTCTTCTATCGCGAGGGGCTTTTCGCAAAGAACGACGTCCTCAAGGTGGAGGTTGAACTGTCCTCTGCCGGCCAGGACCTCCTCAGGGCCGAAGGCGACCTGAGGGTGGCAAGAAAGAGGCTTGAGAGGACCATCGGCGTAAATCTTGGCGAGGATGAAACCATCATGGATGTGGAGGGGCTTCCCGATAAGGGTGACATTTCCTACATGGAGCTAAGCGCCGTGGCGCTTGAAGGAAGAAGCGAACTCCACAGGCTAAGGGCGCTTGAGGAGGCATACCGCTACAGCATGGAGTCCCTGCGCGGGGGCTACCTGCCAAGGCTTGACCTTTCGGTCTTGCACAGCAGTTTCGGAGACACCGCTTCGCCCGACGGAAGGGAATCTCTCCATGACAGCGAGGTAAGGGCCACTGTTACGGCGACGTGGAACGTGTTCGACGGCTTTTCAAGGAAACACGATATCGCCGGGGTGCGTTATCTCAGAGAAGCCACCGGGGAGCAGATAAAAGACACGGAAGAAGAGGTGCTGCTTCAGCTGAAGGAGGCCATCGAGGGCTATCAGGTCTCCTTGGGCAGGTTCGTCTCCGCCGGTACGGCGGTCGGGCAGGCCGAGGAAAACTACCGTGTCACCGATAACCAGTTCCGCGAGCGCCTGGCCACCACCACCGACCTCCT
>DAOUWH010000264.1 GCA_030667205.1 Nitrospirota bacterium | reverse complement strand
GCAAGAGTCTCGTCTCGGTGGTCGGGGGAAAAGACGTAAGGCGTATGGTAGCAGAGGCGGTCTCCCTCATTGGCGGCTTCGGGACAATGGACGTCAGGGGGAAAAGCGTTCTGGTCAAACCCAATGTTGTTTCCGGGAGAAAAAATCCCACCACCACGAACCCCGAGGTCGTGGGGGTAGCGGTGGGACTGCTTTATGAGGCAGGGGCAAGGAAGGTCTACGTGGGGGATATGTCGGCCCTGTTCCGGCTCTCGACGAAGAAGAACATGGAAAAGACGGGCATAAAGCGCGCGGCGGAGGAGGCCGGGGCAGAGGTGCTTTATTTCGAGGACTGGGGCTGGTATAACGTGCCCTTGCCGGGGGGCAAATACATCAAGGATGTCGCTGTCTCGGAATGGATATTTAAAGTCGACCGGATAGTAAACCTCCCCGTAATCAAGACCCATAGCTCCGCACGGTATTCTATTTGCCTTAAAAATTTCGTAGGGGCCACGCATTTCAGGGAGAGGCCCTACTTCGTGGACCGAAGCCACTGGGAGGAGGTTGTCTCTGAGATAAACCTTGCCTACGCCCCGGACCTCAACATCGCCGACGGCACAAAGACCATGGTCGAGGGCGGCCCCTGGAAAGGAAAGGAGGCGAAGACCGACCTTATCATCGCAAGCGGCGACCGTGTGGCCGCAGACTTGGTGGGCCTTGGCGTAATCAAGGCCTTCGGCCTCTGGCCCGACGTTGCCAATAAAGGCGTCTGGCAGCAGCGCCAGATCCAGAGGGCCGTCGCTCTTGGACTCGGCGCACGAGGCGAGATAGAACTGCTCACCACCTCAATGGACAGGAGCCCGGAATTCGAGAGGCTCATGAGGAAGGTGAGGGACAATATCGGGTGAGCGAGACGGTTTAGGCTGAGTATAAAGCCGGTATTCTAAACCTGACTGCTTATCACCTGCCCCGGATGGAATCTCCCCTCGGGGCTGTGTTAATCTATTACGAATAAATAACCATGAAGATATTCAAGCTCACGGCAATACTACTGACGGTCCTTGTTGCGGCCTCCTGCGCAAAGAAGGTGGATATAAAGCCCCCCGAGGCCTTCGACCCCGAGGTTTCCTTCAAAAAGGCCAACCAGTTAATCGATAAGAGGCAGTTCGAGACCGCCCGGCGCGAGCTCGAGAGCATAAAAGGCAAGGACAGGGGAATGAAATTCGCCCCGCTTGCCCACCTGAGGGTAGCCGACACCTATATGCTGGAGGGGGAGCCCGAGCCCGCCGTCGAGGAGTACAGGAGGTTCCTCGTGATGTATCCGGCGCACAAATACGCCTCCTACGCGCAGTACCAGATAGGCATGATATATTACGGCCAGATAGAGGACCACGAGCGCGGGCAGGACGCAGCGCGCAGGGCGCTTGAGGAGTTGGCAAAACTCAACGAACTCTACCCCAGAAACCCATACAGGGAATCGCTTGTCTATTATACGGAAAAGTGCCTGGACACCATTGCCGACCATACCATTATGGTGGGGAATTTCTATTTCAAGAAAAGGGCGTACGAACCGGCGGTACGCAGGTACCTGGAGGTCCTTAGGGAGTTTCCCGGATTCAAGGGCGAGGAAGAGGCCTTCTACCGTTTGGTAATCAGTTATTTAAGGCTCGGCGACGCCGGGATGGCAGAGGAATACCTTAACAGGCTCCTGGAAAAATATCCGGACAGTAAATTTGCGGAAGAAGCCAAAAAAGAGTTTGCCAGGCCCGAAGACGAAAAGGGCTAAAACAGCGTCCCGCCCCAGGGCCGCCTCTGCGGAGAGCCCCCAGCGGCTCTACTATCCCGTTTTTCTTGACCTCAGAGACAGGCGCTGCGTGGTCGCAGGCGGCGGCAGGGTGGCCCAGAGAAAGGCCCTTGACCTCCTCGACGCGGGCGCGAAGGTCAAAGTGATAAGCCCCACCCTCACAAAACGCCTTCAACAGGAAAAGACCTCAGGCAGGATAAAGCACACAAAGCGGCGCTTCAGGGCCGCCGACCTGAAGGGCGCCTACCTTGTGATAGTGGCCACGGACTCCCCGGAAGACAACGAAAAAATAGCAGGCGCCTGTGGCGCGAAAAAAGGGACTGGTCCCCAAAAAGGGACTGGTCTCCAAAAAGGGACTGGTCTCCAAAAAGGGACTGGTCTCCTTGTTAACGTTGCCGACATGCCCGATTACTGCAACTTC
>DAOUWH010000210.1 GCA_030667205.1 Nitrospirota bacterium | reverse complement strand
TTCTTAAAACATGGAGCCAATCCAAATATGTATGATTTTTACTCTTTCACGCCGCTGATGAAGGCAGCTGAGTATGGCCATGTTGAAATTGCTCGACTGCTAATCGCCAATGAAGCCTATGTGAATCCTGAAAAGAATCCCAAGAGACCTTTCGTCTATAGTACCCCATTAATTGAAGCCTCTTATAGAGGCCATACGGAAATCGTAAGAATACTTTTGGAAAATAGCGCTGATGTTAATGCTCAAGCGAGCGATGACATTGAAGGTCCGTTAGGCACAGCATTAATTGATGCTGCGGGAAAAGGACATACCGAAATTGTAGAGCTTTTATTAAAGAATAATGTTGACTTAGAAATTAGTGATTACACAGGGACAACTGCATTGATTGCCGCTTCCGCAGGAGGCCATATAGAAATAGTCAAAGACTTAATAGCCGCTGGTTCGAATATAAATGCAGAGAGCTGGGGACTTGGCACTGCATTATATGCCGCTCAGAGCAAAGGTCATTTTGATATAACTAAGCTCTTACGAGAAGCTGGTGCTGCTTGCCTGTATGACTGCCGGCAATAACAAATTCGGCTCGTTCGGTTTCTACTTTTTAAAGACTTCTACCGTTAATCCGCAATTTCAAAAAGGCACATTTATCACTCCTTGCAGGTGTAACTCTCAGAGGGTTAACCAAAATCCCCTACTTCTCCAGCCCCTTTAAAAGCCTCTTCTCCATAAGGCGCATCTTCTTGGCCTGGTAGGCGCCGCGCTCGTGGTCGAGGCCCAAAAGGTGCACGAGGCCGTGCACCAGAAGCACTCTAAGCTCTTTCTTTAAGGAATGCCCGGCGTCTTCTGCCTGCTCCTGTGCCCGGTGGGGGTTTATGACTATATCGCCGATTGGAAACTCCCTGTCCGTGGGAAACTCGCGGTAGCTCTCGTACTGCGGGAACGACAGCACGTCGGTGGTGTTGTCCACGCTGCGGTAGGTCTTGTTGAGCTCCCGCATTCGCGCGTGGTTTACAAAAAGGAGGCTCAGTTCCGCTTTTTCGAACCCCAGAAGTTGTAAGGCCTTAAGGGAGTCCTTCTCTATCTGCCGCCTGTTTAACCTTGCTTTTCTCTGTCGGTTGCTTATCGTGACCTTCATGGTGGGCTTCCTTTTTCTCGAACTCAAAGCCGGGGTAGTCGACCCTCTTGTGAAGTATGCCGGTTAGTATGTAGGTGAAGCGCTTCCTTATCTCGTATATGTCCCTTAGCGTGAGATCACATTCGTCGAGCTGGCCGGCCAGGAAGATGTGGTTGATTATCTTGTCAACGAGGGCGGATATCCTCGACGGGGTGGGGTCGGTAAGCACCCTCGAGGCGGCCTCCACGGCGTCGGCTATCATCACGAGCGCGGCAACGCGGCTCTGGGGTTTGGGGCCGGGGTAGCGGTACTCGGTCTCGGAGAGTTCGGTGCCGTTTGGCAGCCCCTTTGCCTTTTCGTAGAAGTAGGTGATGATGGTAGAGCCGTGGTGCTGCTGTATCACGTCTATCACGGGCTCGGGGAGCTTGTGCTGCCGGGCCAGTTCCACGCCCTCTTTTACGTGGGACACAAGTATCATGCTGGACATGTGGGGGGCGAGCTTTTCGTGCTTGCTTATGCCGGTGAGCTGGTTTTCGATGAAGTACTCCGGCATCTTTATCTTGCCGATGTCGTGGTAATAGGCGCAGACGCGCGCGAATAGCGGGTTTACGCCCACAGACTCGGCCACTGCCTCGACGAGGTTGCCCAGGATGATGCTGTGGTGGTATGTGCCCGGGGCGGTTAACATCAACTGCTTCATAACCGGCTGTTCCAGGTCCAGAAGCTCAAGGAGGCTTATGTCGGTGGATATCTTAAAAAGGCTCTCGAAGATCGGCAGCACAAGCGACACGATGGCTATCACGCCGATGGCCGAGGCCGCGGCCATCGCAAGGGCCACGGGGATCCTGAGGGTCAGGAACTCTCCCGCGTAAAGCATGATTATAAGGACGGTAAGGACATTTGCCGCAAGAACGTAGAGCCCCCCCCTGAGGATTGCCGAGCGGCGCTTGCACCTTATGACCGAGAAGGCCGCCACGAGGCTTCCCACGAACGCGTATGCGGCCACCCCGGGGTCTCCCTGCCAGAGGCCGCCGAGGATGCTTACGATGAAGGAAAAGACTATCGCGATGTGGAAATCAAAAAGCAGCATCACGAGCATTGCGCCCGCCGGAAGCGGCATGCCGAATGCCTCGGTCCCCAGAAGCCCCACCTCAAGCCCCCTCGAAAGTGCTTCCAGGGCGTATTTGGTCAGCCAGCCCAGCCCCAGGGTGCCTGTAATGAGTATGCCCAGCAGAAGGAGCATGCTGAACTTCTTTAGATAGTCGGGTTTGTACCTTACGATGTCGCGGTAGAATATCGCCAAAAGGAGGGTTGCCACGAGGAAGCTTCCGAGGAATTCCTCAAGCGCCAGCCGTCTCTGGATTATGAATGCGGTTAAGAGTGCCAGCGCCCCGAGGAGGGCGATGCCCTTGAGGTCAGTCTTTTTTATCAGGCCCTTTTTTTCCTGCCCGTTTTCTTTCATGTTTTTCGTACGCCCTGACTATTTTCTTTACGAGCCTGTGCCGCACTACGTCCTTTTCGGAGAAGTATACTATTTTTATGCCCTCGATTGCACCAAGAATTTTTTTGGCCTCCACCAGGCCGGACATCCTGCCCGTCGGGAGGTCTATCTGGGTGATGTCTCCGGTGACCACGGTCTTTGAGTTGAACCCCAGCCTTGTCAGGTACATTTTCATCTGCTCGGTGGTGGTGTTCTGCGCCTCATCGAGTATTATGAAGGAGTCGTTGAGGGTCCTGCCCCTCATGAACGCCAGCGGGGCTATCTCGATTACGCCCTGCTCGATGTAGCGGTTGGCCTGTGCCACGGTCATCATGTCGTACAGGGCGTCATAAAGCGGCCTGAGATACGGGGTCACCTTCTCGTATATGTCCCCGGGCAGAAACCCCAGCTTCTCGCCCGCCTCCACGGCGGGCCTTGCCAGGACGACCCTTGAGACCTGTTTTGTAAGAAGGGCGTTGACGGCCATTGCCATGGCAAGGTATGTCTTGCCCGTGCCGGCGGGGCCGATGCCGATTACGATGTCGTGGGTGTGGATGGCTCCGATGTATTCGGCCTGCGTGGGGGTCTTCGGCACCACGGGGCTTTTCTTTGGCGAGACCTCTATCCTCCTGTTTGACAGTTCCTCGATGGA
>DAOUWH010000296.1 GCA_030667205.1 Nitrospirota bacterium | reverse complement strand
CAGCACGCCTATGCCGTCGAGCCTGTCCATCTTAAGGTCCGTAAGGACGACGTCGAAGTCCTCCTTCCGGAGCAGCTCAACGGCCTCCTCGCCGCTTACGGCGGTCTTTACGTCGTACCCCTCGCCGCTTAGCAGGAACTCAAGGGCCTTGCAGATGTCTTTTTCGTCGTCTACTACGAGTATTCTGCTCATGCCTTCTTTCCGGGTATGGTTACGGTAAACCGTGCGCCTCCTGGCTTGACGTTTTCGACCGATATGTCGCCGCCAAAACGCTTTATGATACCATAGCTCACGGAGAGGCCAAGGCCGGTGCCCTTGTCCTTGGTGGTATAGAACGGGTCAAAGACCCTTTTGATATTCTCCTCGGAAATGCCCGGCCCGGTGTCCTCGAATTCAACGCTGACGTCGCCTTCCCTCAGGGCGCTCCTTATGGTCAGCGACCCCTCCTCGGGTATTGCGTCCACCGCATTGAGTATCAGGTTAACAAAGACCTGCGACAGCTGGTTTGCGTCCGCCACCACTTCCGGGAGATCGCCAAGTTCCTTGTTGACGGTTATCGCCCTGGCCCGCTTATCGAACTGCAAGAGGCCCAACGCCGACTCTATGACCTCGTTTACCTGGATGGCCTTCAGTTCGGTCGGCGGGAGCTTCGAGAGCCCCGACAGATGCCTCACGATATCGGCGATCCTGTTTATGTGGAACATGATAGTGTCGAGGCTTTCTTTCTTGAAGTCTTCGGTCTCCATCTCCCGGAGTATCTGAAGGAACGACGACACCGACGTAAGGGGGTTGCCTATCTCGTGGGCTATGCCTGCCGTAAGCCTTCCGAGCGAGGCCAGCTTCTCGGAGTGCGCCATCTGTTCTTCGAACTTCTTTATCTCCGTAACGTCGGCTATAAGGCCCAGCAGCTGCATTTTGCCCTCCGGGTCCGCCAGCGGGGTGGAGGTTATCTGGAAGTAGCCCTCTTTCCTGCCGAGCTTGTGGTAGACGAGTTCCTGGACCATCTTGTCGCCGGAGACGGAGGCTTGCACCTCGGTGCCGCCGTAGATGTCCTCCATCGTAAGGTTCTTCACGGCGTCATGGCCCAGCCAGTCCTCGAGCGTCTTGTTGACCCAGACCACGTTCTTGTGGCGGTCGGCAAGGAAGAGGCCCACATCGAGGGCGCTTACTATGGCGTCGAGTTTCTCCTTTTCGCTTATGAGCTCCAGGGTGCGGTTCTCTGCGGCGGACTCCAGCTCATGGGCGTAGCGTTCGAGTTCCGCCTCGTGCCTGGCCTTCGCCTCGGCCTTCAGGCGCTTCCTGTTTATCACGACCATCGCAAACGCACCGATGCCGGTTGCGGCGAAGATGGCCACTATCAGTATCGAGTGCAGCTTCATGCTCTTTCTGATGCTTGCGGTGACTTCCGAGTACGGTATCGAGACACAGGTTATCCAGAAGCTGGCGGGCGAGATTTCTATTCTTGAAGAGGCGATTATCTTGTCCTCGCCATAAGGCGCTATGTAGCTCTGTACGGCAGTCGTGGCGCTGTCGAGGATCCTTTTTTCGACCTCAAAAGAGCTGTGGCATTCAAAACACGTTTCGTCGGCCTTGTAGAGGTTCTTGCCCACCATCTCGGGCATTGTGGGATGGTAAAGGAGGGTGCCCTCGTGGTCCATCATCCAGGCATGCGATGGGCCGGTGACCTT
>DAOUWH010000262.1 GCA_030667205.1 Nitrospirota bacterium | reverse complement strand
TTATGACAGCGTAACCACTTCGAGTGAAAGGGGGCAGTGCCCCTTTTAAAACCTCAGCAACGCCCCGACGCTTCCGGAGAGCCTTAAGTCCTTGTTCTCCGGTACTACGATAACTTCTGCGTTCTGCTCGACCGCCTTCTGGGCCGCAAGCTCTATAAGAAAGTTTACGCCCTCCATTTCCCCGCCGCAGTACGGGCACGGGCCAGTCTCCTGCTCCGAGAGCGCACCGCAGGCCTTACACTGAAGACCGAAGGCGGTAGCCTCGCTTTCGAGCATGAGTTTCTGCACCCTGCTCTCCTGCAGTGCCTTCAATACCGCCTCGAGCCCCACGACGGCGCGTTCGTTCTTCATCGCCCTGTCGATAAGCTTCCTTACGGAGTCTGACGCCGCCTGCTCCTCGTATGCCTTGAGCACGGGCTCGGCCCTCTTGAGCACGTCCAGCGTGCCCTCGAACATCCCTGCCTGGAACGTGCCGATGACCTTTGCCTGAATGCCTTTCGGAAGCAGGGCCTTCGTCTTCAGCACAGCCTCCTCGGGGCCTCCGATTAAGAGCCTGTTTATGTCCTCCCCTTTGATGAAGGGCTCGAACTGCTTTATCACGCCCTTCAGGTGAAGTCCCACGTGGTAGTCGATGTGCCTGTCGTAATGGGTCTGCGACAGCGCGAACCAGCCGCCTTTCTTATGCTTGCCCGGCACGTCCTCGGTGTGGATCTCGCCGTACTCGGTTATCTCCCCCATGTGTATGACGAAGATCCTCGCCGTCTCCTTGTCCACCAGGAGCACCGCGTACCGCCGGTAGCGCTTGAGCATATCAAGCAGGGGCTTTATATACGGGGCATTGTCGATTACCAGTTCGCTCTTTACGGGCACCGCGAGGTTATATTCCCGCCAGAACGAGTTGTCCGAGGAACTCAACAGGGCCAGGCCCTTTTTAAGAGCCCTCTTGTTGTTCCGGATATAGACCTCGATGGCCCTGAGGTCCGGCTCCACCCGCTTGAGCATGGCCTTGTCACCGGCGTCCTGAAGCTCTTTTACAGCGCTCTTTACCCATATCACGTACTCTCCTCCCGGGTTCGTGACAGGGTTTACGTTGAGATACAGGCTTACGAAGCCCGCGCCTTTGTTGCCCATCTTCGCGATATCTCTGAGTTCTTCCAGACTAATCATTCTTGCCTCCTTCGATATTGCGGAATATCTCAAGCACTGAAATGAACAGTGCCACAACAAGCGGCCCCACGATGAGCCCTATCAGGCCGAATAACTTTATGCCGCCCAGCACGCTGAAGAATATAAGGAGCGTGGGCATCTTGGTCCTCTCGCCGATTATTATGGGCTTAAGGATGTTGTCCACCATGCTTATGCCGAATGCCCCGATAAGAAACAGTATGAAACTCTGCAACACCATCCCCTGCAAAAACAGGTAGATGACCGCCGGAAACCAGATGGAAAACGTCCCGAGCATCGGTATGAACGACATTATGGATATGGCAGTGCCCCAGATGACCGGCGAGGGGACGCCCACTAAGAAAAAAGCGACCCCGCCCAGCAAGCCCTGTACCAGGGCGACCACGACGCCGCCGAATATAGTGCTGACGACCATGTCCTTGGTCTGCATCTCGAGCCTGTCCTTTTGCTCCTCGGAAAAGGGCAGATAGTCCCTGAAATGCGCGAGAAACCCGGAACCGTCCCTCAACAGGAAGAATATGGTAAGCGACATGAATATGAAATCAAGGAGGGCCGCAAAGATATTTTTTGCTCCAGTGGTTATCTTGTTGAGCAAATTTTTGCCTATATTTGAGATGCCGTCGACAAGGAGCTTTCCGAAATCCACGTCCTCGGCACTGAATACGGGCTCTATCTTCTCAAGCGTCCACTGTACCGCAGGCTGCTCAAGCAGGCTCGTAAGGGCTGAGAGCTCGCCCTCTTCGATGTAGCCCGCCACCTCCGTGAGCTCGCCCACCAGGAGCACCGAGAGGTAAGAGAACGGCCCGATTATGATTATCAGGATTACAGCCAGCGTAAGCGCCGCGGCAACCGACTTCCACCTTATGCGCGTGCTCAGATACGCATAGATGGGGTAAAAGAGTATGGATAGCACCCCGGCCCACGCAAGCGCCCTCAGAAACGGGCTCATTACCTGGTACACGAGATAGCCAAGCAGGAGGCTGAAAAAAACAAGCGTGAATATATAGAACCTGTTTACAATCACAGTATGCCATATATAATAAAAGAGAGGCCCTGAAAAACCAGGTCATAAATACATTATCTCACG
>DAOUWH010000207.1 GCA_030667205.1 Nitrospirota bacterium | reverse complement strand
CTCTCCCCCGCCCGGAGCGGCCTTTGCCTTGAGGATTTTAACTCTCGCGCCTTCTATATAAGTGAAGGCCCCGGGCCAGGGGTACATGCCTCTTACGAAATTATAAATCTCACGGGCGGGTTTTGACCAGTCCACCCTGCCGTCGTCCTTCTTAAGGATGGGGACATAGCTTGCCTCGCCCTTCTGGGGCTCGGGCTTTATGGAACCATCCAGGAGTCCATTGAGCGTCCTTACAAGAAGCGGCCCCCCGGCCTCCGAAAGTCTTAGAGCCAGCGACTCGGCGGTATCGTCGCCGCCTATCTCATGGCGCTCCTGTAAAAGGATATCGCCCTCGTCAAGCCCCTCGGTCATAACCATCGTGGTTAGCCCGGTCTCGGCATCGCCGTTTATCACCGCCCACGCAATGGGCGAGGCCCCCCTGTAACGCGGAAGCAACGAGGCATGCAGGTTTACCGGCGCCACGCTCGGTATTTTGAGAACGCGGGATGGAAGTATCCTTCCGTAGGCCACGACCACTATGAATTCAGGCTTTATGCTTTCGAGTTCGGATATGAACCCCTCGTCCTTCATCGCGGCGGGCTGAAGCACCTTTAGACCGGCATCAAGCGCGAATTCCTTAACCGCCGGCGGCTTGGGCTTGCGGGACCTTCCGGCGGGCTTGTCGGTCTGAGTGACTACGGCCTGAATCTTCTCCCCTGCCTCGATAAGGCCCTTAAGCGACGGGACGGCAAATCGGGGGGAGCCAAAAAATACTACCGACATCCTGCTTAGCCGGCCCTGGCTTTTGCGAGGTTTTTCCTGAGCTGCTTCTTGTAAAACTCCCTCTTAAGAAAGCTCGCCCTGTCCAGGATAAGCGTGCCGTCGAGGTGGTCTATCTCGTGCTGAAGCGCCACTGCCAGGAGCCCTTCGACGGGCATGGTCGTCTCCCTGCCCTCCATGTCAAGGCCCTTTACGGTGACTGTCTCGGCCCTCTCCACTGTCGTCAGGAACTCCGGCAGGCTCAGGCACCCCTCCTCGGTCTTTATCGAGCCGTGCGACTCTATTATCTCGGGGTTTACGAGCACTACAAGCGGGGCGGTCTCGCCTTCCAGGTGGCTTACGTCAACGACTATCAGCCTTTTCGATACACCCACCTGGGGGGCGGCAAGGCCTACCCCACTGGCGGCATACATGGTCTCGACCATGTCGTCCATCAGACGCTGAAGGGCCTCGTCGACGGCCTCAACGGGCTCGGCCTTTTTTTCTAAGACCTCGTCGGGGTATTTTCTTATCTCAAGTATGGCCATTGATTTATTATAAACCCCTCAATCTGCCTTTTTCCTGAGTATGAAGTAGAACCTCGCGCTCCGGTCCCTGGGGTCTCCCTCGCCGGTCATGAACTTCCGCGCCCTTTTGTTAAACCTGACAACGCCCTCTTCGTAAGAGCCCTCTGCCGCCGCGAACGCGGCGTCGTAGTTCCACTCGTACGCCAGCGCCAAGGCGTCGGAGAAGGCCTCGCCAAGCATCCTGCCGGTGCGGTCGTAGACGTACACGGCCCCGCAGGGGCAGTTGCCCCCGTCTACCGTGCTACCGAAAGGCGTGTCTATCTCCACCGGCACGGTGGGGACCTCGCCGCAGAACGGACATTGCAATATTTTGCTTCTTTCTTCCATGGTTAACTCGCGCTTCTTTTATTATACAATTAAACGCCGGTGCCATATGCGGTTTTAAGGGTCTCTAAAACCCCTCCGCCACCCCCGAAACTGCATGAATACAGGGGAAAGGGGGGTCCCGCAAGTGGTTGATTTTGCGGGATTCATAAGTTTAAAACCATAAGGTTTCTTCAACTTTTCCGCCTCCTCTCCTGATGTTTTCCTGAGCGTTTCTACTATGCTCATTCTGCATTCTACGGAAATTTTACAGGCAGGGGACTGACACCGTCTATATGAACTGGTTCAGTAGCTGGAGTTCACAAACTAAAATGCAATTAGTATACAAATCTCAGCTAAAATGCGAACAATTTGTCGCAACTAATCCCCTGTATCTTACAGCCTTAAACGTGGAACTCAATCTTGGAAGGGAAAGGTGCCGGCGGCACCCTTAACTTGTGTATTCGGCGTTGATTCGGACGTAATCCTCGGTGAGGTCGCACGTAAGCACCGAGGCACGCCCCCGCCCCAGGTGCAGGTCTACGGTGATCTTCACTTCTTTTTTCTTTAGGACCCTGCGGGCCACACGCTCGGCCCCGGTGGACACGCCCCTCAGGACGACCCTTACGTCACCGAAGTGCATATCGGTCTTTTCCTCCAGGATGCCTATGCCCGAGCTTCCGAGGGCGGCCATCACCCTGCCCCAGTTGGGGTCAGCGCCGTAGAGGGCGGTCTTTACAAGCATGGAGTTGGCTACTTTTAAAGCCCCCTGCTTCGCCTCGGCCTCGGTACGCGCGCCCTTGACCTCGACCTCGATAAGTTTTGTGGCGCCCTCGCCGTCCTGGGCTATCATCTTTGAAAGGCCGTATGTGACCTCCGTAAGCGCCTTGCTGAATGAGGCATAGCGCCTTGAGTCGGTGGTTATCGCACTGTTTCCGAGCATGCCGTTGGCCATTATCAGCGCCGTGTCGTTGGTCGAGCGGTCGCCGTCGATGGTTATCCTGTTAAAGGAGCGTTCCACGGCATCCCTGAGGGCGGTTTTTAACGCCCTTTGCTCCACGGCGATGTCGGTCATGATGAAGGCAAGCATGGTGGCCATATTTGGCGCTATCATCCCGGCGCCCTTTGCGATGGCGGAAATCGTTCCCTCATTTGCGCCAACCTTGAGCTTTCTGGAGAGGAACTTCGGGAAGGTATCGGTGGTCATTATGGCGCGCGCGGCGTCCTTAAGCGATGCGGAGCCGATACCCAGGACCATCTTCCTGACAGCGGGCTTTATCTTCATTACCGGGAGCCTCACGCCTATCACCCCCGTGGAGCACGGGTAGACGAGCTTCTCCGGCACATCGAGGCCCTCGCCCGCAAGGCGCGCTATCTCCGTTGCGTCGCGCATCCCGAGCCATCCGGTGCAGGCGTTGGCGTTGCCGCTGTTTACCACCACGGCCCTTGCCCTGCCGGAGCGTATCTTCTTCATCCCCTGCCACACGTGGGCCGCCTTGACCTTGTTGGTGGTGAAGGTGGCGGAGGCCGTAGCGTCGGTCTGGGAATAGATAAGCGCCATGTCGGGCGTGCCGGGCCCCTTTATGCCCGCCGACGCCACTGAGAACAGGAAGCCTTT
>DAOUWH010000146.1 GCA_030667205.1 Nitrospirota bacterium | reverse complement strand
CTCGTGCCCGAGTACTACGCCAACGCCCTCAAGGAGGCGGACCTGAAACCGGTATCGAGGCCGGAGTTCGAGAAAAAGCCTGAACTCAAGCGCCAGAGCCCCCTTGAGATGACCCTTGCGGTCGAGGTGAGGCCCGAGATAAAGGACCTCAAGTACGAGGGCGTAAAGATAAAGGACATCCCGGTCGAGGTCGGAGACAGCGAGATAGAGGATGCCGTAAAAACCCTTAAGGAGAAGCGGACCGTGTACGAGCCCACCGAAGAGGCCGCACGGATGGACGACATGGTAGTGCTGGATTACGAGACTACCGAGGGCGGCGGCGAGCCCCAGGAGTTCAAGGACCAGACCTACAAGGTGGGGCAGGGAGTGATGCCCGAGGAGTTTTCAAAAGAGATAGCCGGGATGAAGAAGGGCGATGAAAAGGAGCTTGATATCAAGTTCCCGGAGGACTTTCCCTCGCCGGACGCCGCCGGCAAGGAAGTGCACTTCAAGGTCTCGGTAAAGGAGGTTAAGAAGCCGGTGCTCCCGGACCTGGACGACGAGTTCGCAAAGGACGTGGGTTTTGACGACCTTGACGCGCTTAAAAAACATCTGGGAGAGCAGATAAAGGCGTCCAAGGAGGCCTCGGCCAAAAAGATGCAGAAGGCCGAGCTCGTCAGCAGGATGCTCACCGAGTATGCTTTCGACGCCCCGGAGACCATGGTGGAGGCGGAACTCTACAGGATGGTGGCCGAGGCAAAGCAGTCGGGAAGGACAGAGGCCGAGGAGGCCCTTACCGAGGAACTCAAGCCCGCTGCGGTGAACCACGTCAGGGCGACCATACTGCTCGATATAGTGGGCGAGAAGGAAGGCGTAAAGGTCACCGAAGAGGAGGCGAAGCAGAGGGTCGAGACCCTTGCGGCCGGGCTCGGCATGACACCGGAGAACATCATGAAGTACTATATTGCCAGGGACGGCTCTTTGGACGGACTCAAGAACGAGGTCTTTGAGGACAAAGTCCTCGACTTCCTGCTTGAGCGGGCCGAGAGAGTGAAAGGAGACAAGGAGTGAGCATTATCCCGTTCGTAATAGAACAGACCGGAAGGACCGAACGCGCTTACGATATCTACTCGAGGCTGCTGAAGGACAGAATAGTATTCATAGGCACCGCGATTGACGACAACGTCGCCAATACGGTGATAGCGCAACTCCTTTTTCTGCAGACCGAAGACCCCAAAAAGGACATACACATCTATGTAAACTCCCCCGGCGGGATAGTCTCGTCCGGGCTTGCGATATACGACACCATGCAATATGTGAAACCCGATATCGCCACTTACTGCATGGGGCAGGCCACGAGCATGGGCGCGCTCCTGCTGATGGCGGGCACCAGGGGAAAGCGCTACTGCCTTCCTCACGCAAGGGTAATGATACACCAGCCCGTGGGAGGGTTCCAGGGGCAGGCGACCGATATCGAGATCCATGCCAAGGAGATTATCAGGACAAAGGACACCCTTAACGAAATAATAGCTATGCATACAAGACAGCCTATAGAAAGGGTCAACGAAGACACCGACAGGGACTTCTTCATGACAGGGGACGAGGCAAAGGAATACGGCGTAGTGGACGAGGTAATCTACACAGTAAAGGAGAGCAAGTAGGAATAACCCATGGCCAGGAAGGAAGAGGCAGTCTATA
The DNA here is from genome assembly GCA_030667205.1 of Nitrospirota bacterium. GTDB lineage: Bacteria > Nitrospirota > Thermodesulfovibrionia > Thermodesulfovibrionales > JdFR-86 > DAOUWH01. The sequence goes on along the minus strand of DAOUWH010000146.1, from coordinate 3,065 downwards.
AGTGCTCTTTCTGCGGTAGGGTGCAGGAGGAGGTCAGAAAGCTTATCGCAGGACCCACGGTCTATATATGCGACGAGTGCGTGGGGCTCTGTAACGAAATTATCGCCGACGAGATAAAGCTCGAGGAGGCCGAAGCCGCCGATCAGACGATACCCAAGCTCCCCATCCCGCTGGAGATAAAGGAAAGCCTCGACGACTACGTAATCGGGCAGGAGCGCGCAAAGAAGATACTCTCCGTTGCGGTGTACAACCACTACAAACGCATAAACGCACACGTCGACCCGGAGATGGAGCTGCAGAAGAGCAATATTCTCCTCGTAGGCCCCACGGGCACCGGCAAGACCCTGCTTGCCCAGACCATGGCAAGGGTCCTCGACGTGCCTTTCACCATCGCCGACGCCACCACGCTTACAGAGGCGGGCTACGTGGGCGAGGACGTTGAAAATATTGTCTTAAAACTTCTTCAGTCGGCCGACTACGATGTGGAGCGCGCGCAGCGCGGCATCGTCTACATAGACGAGATAGACAAGATAAGCCGCAAGTCCGACAACCCCTCCATTACCCGCGACGTCTCGGGCGAGGGCGTGCAGCAGGCCCTTCTAAAACTCATCGAGGGCACGATAGCCAACATACCGCCCCAGGGCGGAAGGAAGCACCCGCAGCAGGAATACATACAGGTGGACACCGCCAACATCCTGTTTGTCTGCGGCGGGGCCTTCGTGGGACTCGACGACGTGATAGGGCAGAGGACTGGCAAGAAGGTGGTGGGATTCGGCTCTCCCGTAGTGGGCAAGAAGGAGACGAAGATAGGCGAGATCCTGAACCTCGTGGAGCCCGAGGACTTTATCAAGTACGGGATGATCCCCGAGTTCGTGGGGAGGATGCCGGTGGTGGCCGCCCTGGACGAGCTGGACAAGAAAGCCCTGATAACGATACTTACCGAGCCCAAAAACGCCCTTGTCAAGCAGTACCAGAAGCTCATGTCTTTTGACAGGGTGCGGTTGACCTTCACCAAAGGGGCGCTTGAGGCCGTGGCCGAGAAGGCCATCGACCGCAAGACAGGCGCGCGCGGCCTGAGGGCCATATTAGAAGAAGTAATGCTCGAGGTGATGTACGAGCTTCCCTCCAAAAAGGACATCAAGGAGTGCCTCATTAACGAAGACGTAATCCGCAAGAGCGAGATGCCCATCCTGGTATTGGAAAAACAGTCCGCCTGAAGGGGCACGGCCCCTTTAAATCAGATTTGATTCGCCACCGAGGGAATTTTGCGTGCCATATCCCGAAAATATCATGTTTCATAAATGTAGGGTGCGTTCCCCGAACGCACCGAAGCTAAATCCTAATGACAGAAATTCCAGGCAGTTTTGAATTTTACTATTCCCATATTTTAGAATTTGGGATTTTGCATTTGTTTAGGATTTCGGATTTAGAATTTAGGATTTACTGAACCCGGTGTCTCGCGTGTGGGGAATGACAGTGCAGGACGTAATAGATGTATAATAAAAACCTAATCAGTTGGAGGGGTGGCCGAGCGGTTGAAGGCGTCGGTCTTGAAAACCGATGTGGGGGTGACTCCACCGTGGGTTCGAATCCCACCCCCTCCGCCACCTAGTTTCCTTATGTTTCAAGAGGTTAAGTCTGATTTGACCCCGAAAAAGTGACTCTGGTGTCACTCTGGAAACAGGATTGGGTAATCCTATTTAGTTTGACTATTTTTCATCCTCGTTACTGATTTAACCATTTTACCGAAGTCTCTATCTTTTCTACGCTTCTCTAAATATGACATTGAGTAATGTTTAGATTCCTTTGCTATTTTAATATAATTTTCATATTGCTTCCTTTCGATTGCTCCATTCTCAAGGGCAGCCAAAACAGCGCACCCAAGTTCCTGTGCGTGTGAACAGTCAGTAAAGCGGCATTTCTTCGAGAGTTCGGCTATCTCTGTAAAAGTATCTTCAATACCTAATTCAACATCAAAGGCTCCAAGCTCACGCATCCCTGGTGTATCAATTAGAATTGCCCCATTTTCAAGAATGGTTAATTGCCGCCTTGATGTTGTATGCCTACCTTTCTCGTCCCTTTCTCTGACGGAACGGGTTTTATAAGTATTTTCTCCAAGTAGGTTATTAAGCAACGTTGTCTTGCCAACACCAGATGAACCTAACAAGCAAAAAGTTTCGCCTTTGACCAACATATTATTTATGGTTGATATGTCTGCATCATGAAGATTACTGAAGCTTATAGCCTTAACGTTAGGCAGTCTGTTCTTAACTTCCAAAAGTTTACCCGCAATCTCATCAGATTGGAGCAAATCACTTTTGCTGAATAGAATAACTGGTCTTATATTGCTTTCGGTTGTCACAACCAAGTAACGTTCTAATCGCTGAAGGTTGAAGTTCGCATCTAAAGATTGCATGATAAATGCTGTGTCGATATTTGCGGCAATTAATTGGATGTCAATTGCTTTCCCTGAGGTTTTTCGTTTCAGGAGATTCTTTCTTGGTATTAGTTCATGAATTAATGCAAGTGTATTGTCATTAAAATACTGAACATAAACCCAATCGCCAACAGCAGGATAATCCAATGGTGAATTGGCAGTGTATGATAGCTTTCCAGTTAGTTCCGCACGACACTCACCACCTTCTCCTATGAGAATAAAACTATCCTTATCAACAGCAGCAACTCTGGCAAGCTGATAATCGGTTAGCTTGTCTTTATCAACCCTGCTCTTGATGAAATCACTGAGTCTTATAGCAGTTAAATCCATTTCTAATTATACGATTTTGAAGGCATCCCTAACAACCTTTCACTCCCACCGCCTTCTCACCTCCCCTCTGTCCACTGGCTTCTTGCCCCGCCTGTTTACGATGTCCCTGAACTTTATGACGTTTGCGTGGGTGTTGCTAGAGTAAAAGGGTGCTGTCAATGTTATTATGATTGTGTTATGAAAGAAGAATTGAGACCTAATAAAGCGGAAAGACAATTCTTAACTCTTGCGTATAATAGATTTTATGATATTTTTGAAGAGGTCAGGGATGATACTTTTTGGGAGAAAGATGAGTGGT
>DAOUWH010000151.1 GCA_030667205.1 Nitrospirota bacterium | reverse complement strand
GGGCTGCTTCGCCAGGGCGGATAACAAACATAGTGCTTATGGGCATGGGAGAGCCCCTGCACAACCTCGATGAGGTCTCCGCGGCCCTATGGCGGATAACCGAACTTTTGCAGTACTCCACTAGGAGGGTGACCGTATCCACGTGCGGCCTTGCGGACAGGATGCTCGAACTCCCGCATAAGGCTCCGCCGGTGAACCTCGCCGTCTCCCTAAACGCCACCACCGACGAGGTACGGGACCGCATAATGCCCGTTAACAGGAGATTTCCCATAAAGGCGCTCATAAGCGCATGCCGTCGGTACCCGCTTCCCAAAAGGCGGAGGATAACTTTCGAGTACGTGATGATGGATTCCTTAAACGACAGTGATGAGGACGCCGAAAGGCTTGTGGGCATCGCGAGGCAGATCCCCTCGAAGGTAAACCTGATACCTTTTAACGGGTTTGAGGGCTCGGGGTTCACGACTCCGCCGGATGAGAGGGTCAGGCGGTTTCAGAAAATCCTCCAGGACGCGGGTGTTGCCGCGCTTATAAGGAAAAGCAAGGGAACGGACATTCTTGCCGCGTGCGGGCAGCTCAGCGCATCCGCGGCTCACTTCTCGTAGCGATAGATGTATTCGTCCGGTTCGGTGAGGCCGAAGTTCTCTCTTGCGTGCTTTTCGAGGTAAAAGTCGTTTTCATTGGAGGATTCTATTATCGACCTGAGCTTTTCATTTTCCTGCCGTATTATGTCGACCTCGCGCTGGAGGGCGGTCTCCTTCTTGCCCAGCTCGAAATAGCTCAACAGGCTACTCTCGTTGAAAAAAAGGGTTGTGGAAAGGTATATCAGGGTCAGCAGTAGAATGGTGAAAACAATATAATCCCGTTTCTTGATCTCGGATGCGACCTGTTTTCTGAGCAGCTTGTTCGAATGCACCTCAGCTAATATTATACAAAGAATCAAGCCCTTTGTATATAGCCGAGTTCTCGAGTTCTTCTTCGATGTAGAGGAGACGGTTGTATTTCGCAACCCTGTCGCTCCTGGCAAGAGAACCGGTCTTTATCTGGCCGGTGTTCTTGGCCACGGCGAGGTCCGCTATGGTCGTGTCTTCGGTCTCGCCCGAGCGGTGCGATACAACGGTAGTGTAGCCGGCCTTCATGGCCATCTCGATCGCATCAAGGGTCTCCGAGAGGGTGCCTATCTGGTTCAGCTTTATGAGTATCGAGTTGGCAATGCCGTCTTTGATGCCCTGTTCGAGTATCTCGGTGTTAGTGACGAACACGTCGTCTCCCACTATCTGGACCTTGGTGCCGAGCGCTTCGGTGAGTTTACGCCAGCCGTCCCAGTCGTTTTCTGCCATGCCGTCTTCTATGGAGACTATTGGGTATTTTTCGGTGAGGCTTGCGTAGTAGGAGGTCATGTCGTCCGAGGAGAGTTTCTTCGACTCGAAACTGTATACGCCGTCTTTGTAGAACTCCGACGCCGCCGCGTCAAGCGCAAGGTAGATGTCCTTGCCCGGCTCGTAGCCCGTTGCCTCTATGGCCTCCATGATGAGCCCAAAGGCATCCTCGTTCCGCTGGAGGTTGGGCGCGAAGCCCCCCTCGTCGCCCACGGCGTTGCTGAGGCCCTTTTTCTTGAGGAGTTTTTTAAGGGTGCTGAACACCTCGGAGCCCGCCCTCAGCGCCTCGCCGAAGGTGGGCAGTCCTGCGGGCATTATCATGAACTCCTGTATGTCGAGGTTGTTGTCCGCGTGGGCGCCGCCGTTGAGGATATTCATCATTGGCACCGGAAGCTCATTTGCGTTGCACCAGCCGATGTAGCGGTAAAGCGGCATTTCGCTTTCGACGGCTGAGGCCTTGCACACGGCAAGCGAGACGCCGAGGATGGCGTTTGCGCCGAGCTTGCTTTTGTTTTCGGTGCCGTCAATCGAGATAAGCAGGTGGTCTATGCAGTTCTGGCAGGCGGACTCCCTGCCGATAAGCTTCGGGGCTATCTTTTCGTTTACGTTTTTAACGGCCTTGAGTACGCCCTTGCCGTGGTAGCGTTTGTCGTTGTCTCTTAGTTCGAGCGCTTCTCTCTGTCCCGTCGACGCCCCGGAGGGCACGGCGGCGATGCCCATGGCTCCGCTTTCAAGAATGACCTCTACCTCAATGGTCGGCGTGCCTCTTGAGTCCAGTATCTCTCTTGCGTGGACGTCCAGTATTTCTCCCATAAGAGACCTCCCTTGGGCTATTTGGTGGCTGTTAAAAACTGTCTGACGACGTCTTCGGTCCTGTCGACTTCGAGGGGTATTTCCTTGAGCTCGGCCCTGTTTTCTATATGCCTTAAAGTGGTGTCCAGGAATACGATAAAGTACTGGCACCTCGTGAGGAACTTTTTGAACTCTCCGCTCATCTCGTAGGCCAGGGCCTCGACAAAGAACGATTGGAACTCCTCGTAGTCGTCGTACCTCAGAAGCTTGAACGTGGTCTTCTCGAAATACTCCATGCATATCTTGAGCGACCTGAGCATCTTGACGCTCTCGATGGGGTCGTCGGCGCTCTCCTCAAGGAGCATCAGCACGCGCGAGAGGACATAGATGTTTTCCCTGAGCTTCACGGACTGCTCGGTCTTTGTGACAAAGGCCTTGAAGATAGTTTCGCCTTTTATTTCCGGTCTCCAGTGCTGGGCGAGGTTTATTATGGTGTGCTCTATCAGGTTTTTGAGTATGCCGTAGCTGTTTTCTATCTTGCCCCTGAGTTGCGCGGGCGAGTCGTACTCGAAGATGTCCTTGAGCTCCTGCTGGTAGACCCTTTTGGACTCCATCGTAAACTGGTATGAAAGCATCTCAAGCGACTTGCCGAGCTTCTGGTCCTGGAGTTCGCCAATGGACTTTTTAAGGTATGTGCGGAAGACCTCGTTCTCGGAGTTCAGGAGCGTGATTATCAGGAGCGAGGGATGAAGCTCCGAGAGCTTGAGGGTGGAGTACGTGATGTGGTCCAGGTGTCTGAGAAACCTGAAAAGGAAGAGAAAGGTCACGGAGACGACCTTCCTTGCGTCTCTGCCCGGTATGTTCCTGACTATGTCGGAGATCTCCGGATGGCCGATGTGGTCGAGCTCGGGGTCAAGTTGTCGCATGAAGGGGTTGAAGTAGGTGTTCTCGCGGATTTCCTTGCTTATGATCTGGCCAAGGCTCTTGAACCCCATGTATTCGATGAATTTGTTTCTCCTGAGGTCGTTGATGATGCTTTTGAGGTTCAGGAATGAGCCGTAGAGGCGGTAGAGACTTTTTTCGGGCGAGTCCTGCTTGTACAGTTCGTCCCTGTAGGTGTTTTTCTTTTTGGAGGTAAGGAACCTGGTCTCGGTGAACTTCTGGAAGAGGTATGCGTTTTTCCTTCCTGCGGGGATGATCCTCTCAAGTATGCTCAGCACCTTGATTATGGCGTCTTTTCCGGCGGTAAGCTCTGTAATGAAGTTCTTGGTGGTGAGGTGCGCGCTTGAGGGAGGGATGTCCTCCAGGTTGAAAAACCTGTCAAGCGCCCTCAGCATGAGGTTCAGCTCCGAGTAAAGCGCCTTGTGGGTTCTTTTTGACTCTTCGACCCAGTTTTCAGCGAATTTAACGTGCATTGTTACTGTCTCTTCGGCAGGTGAATCGCTGAGCCGTGGACGTCTTCGGCCGCTTCCATAAGCCCCTCGGAGAGTGTCGGGTGGGCATGGATGGTTTCGGCGATGTCCTTGACGCTAAGGCCTGCTTTCATGGCCAGCGTTGCCTCATGTATTATATCAGAAGCATGGGGGCCTATGATATGCGCGCCGAGGATCCTGTCGGTGCCCTGCTCGGCGACAATTTTGATGAGCCCTGAAATTTCGCCCATTGCGTGGGCCTTCCCAAGTCCCCTGAACTGGAAATGCCCGGTATTGATTTTTATGCCTTTTCCCTCGGCTTCAAACTCCCTGAGCCCCACCGAGGCTATCTCGGGAGAGGTGAATATCGCGGCAGGCACCGTACTGTAGTCCATCGTTGCGTCCTGGCCGCAGGCGTTTTTGGCGGCCACTATTCCTTCGGTCGATGCCATGTGGGCAAGGAGGATGCCGCCGGTGACGTCACCGATTGCGTAGACGCCGACGGCACTCGTCATCATCTTTTCGTTTACCGCTATCTCGCCGCGCTCGCCTTTGTCCACCCCGGCCTCCTCGAGGCCTATGCCTTCGGTGTTCAAGGCCCTTCCGATGGAGACGAGCATTTTCTCGGCCGTGAGCTTCTTGCCCCCGGGCAGCGAGGCCTCCACACCCTCCGCGCTTACGCTTACGGACTCCACGCCTACTCCGGTAAGGAGTTTTATTTTCTTTTTCTTAAGCTCCTTTTCCAGTATGTCGGAGATTTCGACGTCTTCGGTAGAGACCGCCCTGGGGAGCATCTCGACCATCGTTACCTCGGTGCCGAGTTCCCTGAATATGCACGCCCACTCGCACCCTATGACCCCGGCTCCGACGATTATCATGCTCTTGGGTATTTCTTTTAATTTCAGCGCATCATCGCTTGAAAGTATTTTCTCTCCGTCGAAGGGAAAGGTTGGTATCTGTGCGGGCCTGGAGCCCGTGGCGATGATAATTTTATCCGCATCGAGGGTCTCATTTGTGCCGTCTTTACTTGTGGCCTCGACCTTGCGGTCACCGGCGAGGGTGCCCCTGCCTTCGATAAGGTTTACCCCCCAGCTCTTGAAAAGCCCCCGTATCC
>DAOUWH010000272.1 GCA_030667205.1 Nitrospirota bacterium | reverse complement strand
ATTAAAAACCCCACACACTGCACCTCTGCGCTTATCGCAAGAAAATTCTCCCTCGGCGGAGAAAACCGCACCATAACCACCGCATGCGCCTCGGCCACTCAGGCCGTGGGCCATGCCTACGGCACCATCAGACGGGGCGGGGCCGATGTGATAGTTACCGGGGGCACCGACAGCATGATAAACCCCGTGGGGCTGGTATTTTTCGTCCTGCTCGGTGCGGCCTCCACCGCCAAGGACGACCCGCAGGCAGTATGCCGTCCCTTTGACAGAAAGCGCTCCGGTCTCGTAATCGGCGAGGGCTCAGGGGTGGTGGTGCTCGAGGAGCGTGAACATGCACTTAAGAGAGGAGCAAACATATACGCAGAGGTCGCGGGCTACGGCTCCTCCATGGACGCCTACCAGCTTACCGCCCCGCATCCCGAGGGCGACGGGGCGGAGCTCTCGATGCAGAGGGCACTAAAAGACGCGGGCATCAAGCCCGAGGACATAGACTACATCAACGCCCACGGCACGGGCACAAAGCTCAACGACCCGGCCGAGACACTTGCCATTAAAAAGGTCTTCGGCGGGCATGCCCCCGAGATATCGATAAGCTCCAGCAAGTCGCTGATAGGCCACCTGCTTGCCGCCGCCGGGGGGCCCGAGATGGTACTTACCACACTGAGCGTAAAGACCGACCAGGTGCATCCGACAATAAACCTCGACAAACCCGACCCGAAATGCGACCTCGACTATACGCCCAACCTCAAGAGGTCGAGGACCGTGAGGGCGGCGCTTTCGAACTCATTCGGCTTCGGCGGGCAGAACGCGACGGTGGTGGTAAAGAAATATGGATAAGTTATATATTAAATGTCATGGATATAGAGCTTAAAGACAGGGTGGCCCTCGTCACGGGCGGCTCAAGGGGCATCGGGAGGGCCACGAGCCTGGCACTTGCTTCGGCGGGTGCGCGCGTTATCGTAAACTACGTAAAGTCAAAGGAAAAGGCAGAGGCCGTTGTCGCCGAAATCGCCGCCTCAGGCGGCGCGGCAGAGGCTTTTAAGGCCGATGTCTCGAAGCCCGATGAAGTTGAAACGCTTTTTAACCACATACGAGACAGTTATGAAAAACTCGACATACTCGTTAACAACGTCGGAATCATAAAGGACACCCTGCTTGCGGGCATGCCCCTTAAGGAATGGGACAGGGTAATGGACGTAAATCTGCGAAGCGCATTCCTGTGTATGAGGGCGGCGGTGGAGCTTATGATGGCCGAGCACTCCGGCACGGTAATAAACATCTCCTCCACAAGCGCGATAATGGGCGGACGGGGCCAGACGAATTACGCCTCATCAAAGGGGGGGCTGATATCCCTCACGAGGGCCTCCGCCGTGGAGCTTGCGGGCAAGGGCATCAGGGTAAACGCCGTCTTGCCGGGCATGGTCGTTACCGACATGTCCGGACGCATAAGAAAAAGAGCCGGAGATGAGCTTTTAAAGAGGATCCCCCAGGGCAGGTTCGGCGAGCCCCGGGAGGTTGCGGACCTCGTGGTGTTTCTTGCCTCGGACAGGGCCTCGTACATTACAGGGCAGAGCCTCGTGATAGACGGGGGGTTGAGCGTCTCGTGATAAAGATACACCAGGGAGTGGACATGGTGAACACCTCGAAACTCAGGGACATCTGTATGAGGCACGAGGGGTTCGTATCAGAAATTTTTACGGAGAGGGAAAGGGAATATTGCATGCTGAAGAAAAACCCCTACCAGCACCTCGCCGGCCGCTTTGCCGCGAAGGAGGCATGTCTTAAGGCTCTCGGGTGGGGGCTCCAGGGCATTGACAGCATAATGCAGGAGATAGAGGTCTTACATTCTCCGTCGGGCAAGCCGGAGCTTCAACTTAAGGGTTGGGCACGGAAGCTCGCCACGAAATTCGGCATAACCGGGCGCACGGTCTCTATCTCACACTCGGGGGACTATGCCGTCTCTACAGTGATACTTACGGGAGAGAAGAGATAGTATGCGTTACCTTCTGATAGACCATATAACGGAAGTTAAAGAGGGAAAGAGCATCAGGGGCGTAAAGAACGTTGCCATGAGCGAGGACTTCCTCGAATTCCATTTTCCCAGAAACCCCAT
>DAOUWH010000199.1 GCA_030667205.1 Nitrospirota bacterium | reverse complement strand
GCTTGAGAACATTTTTAGTTCCATCTCCGATATGGTATTCTTTACAGATAAGGACTATACGATAAAGAAGGTCAACCAGGCGGTCGTTGACAGGGTAGGCCTTGCCCCGGATGAAATAGTGGGGAGGAAGTGCTACCAGGTATTCCACGGGATGGACAAGCCCTGGCCCGAATGCCCGCACCACAAGACCGTCGAGGACATGAAAGCGCATGTGGAAGAACTTAAAGATGAACACCTGCAGGGCACTTATCTTACGTCCACATCGCCGATATTCGATCCGGAAGGGAATTTTTTAGGCACCGTGCACGTAGGCAGGGACGTTACAGAGCTCAAGGAACTGCAGGACAAGCTCCTGTCTGCCGAGAGGATGGCGGCCCTGGGCTAGGTTGCGGCAAAGGTCGCCCACGAGATAAGGAACCCGTTGGTCTCGGTGGGAGGGTTCGCCAGCAGGCTTGAGGACAGGCTTGAGGGCAACCTCAAGGAGTACGCGCGCATTATATCTAAAGAGGTAGCAAGGCTCGAGGAGATACTTAAGGACATACTGGGGTTTGTTAAAGAGGTCAGGATTGTCAAAAAGACGGTGCCGCTTAACGAAGTGGCGGAAGACGTCATCGAGCTGTTGAGCGCCGAGTTTGCCGAAAGGGGCAATACACTGGTCAGAAAACTTGACGCCTCCGGGCTTGATATAACCATTGACCCCAACAGAATAAAGGAGGCCCTGCTCAATGTCGTATCCAACGCAAACCAGGCCACCGACGGGGGAACCATAACCGTAAGCACCTCGGCCGAGGACCGTGGGGTCGTCGTCGAGGTCTCAGACACCGGCTGCGGCATCAGGGATGAGGACCTACACAGGATATTCGACCCGTTCTTTACCACAAGGCCCACGGGCACGGGCCTCGGCCTTGCCATAGCAAAGAGGATCGTGGAGGAGCACGACGGGAAGATCTCCGCAACAAGCAGATACCCCGCAGGGGGATCGACGTTTAGAATATTTTTGCCTATAAAGGAGGGCTGAGATGAAAATACTCGTAGTGGACGACGATGCCCACATCCTGAGGCTCTATAAGGAAGAACTCCAGGAGGAGGGCTACGACGTGGTTGTCGCCAGCACGGGCGAGGAAGCGCTTGGAATGTTCGAAAAAGAAGAGCCGGACCTCGTGACCCTGGACATACTTATGCCGGACATAGACGGCATAAGCCTCCTGAGACGCATGAAGGAAATGCGTCCGAGGCTGCCCATAATAATGTCCACGGCATACGACTACAGGGACGACTTCGCGGTCTGGGCGTCCGAGGCCTACCTCGTAAAGTCCGCCGACCTCGAAGAGCTGAAATCCAAGGTAAAGGAGCTCCTGAACAAGTAATGCCTGTCCTGAAAGCTGATACCGCCGTTTACGGCGGCTACGTCATATCCAGGGCCGAAGGCGTGGTGTTCTTCAGGGGCGCGATACCCGGCGAGGTCGTCGAGGTCTCGGTCAAGCAGAAGAAAAGGGACTATTCGGTCGCCGAGGTCACCGAGATAATAGAACCCTCCTCCGACAGGGTGGAGCCCCGTTGCCCGTACTTCGGGGACTGTGGCGGCTGCCAGATGCAGTTCGTCTCATACGAAAAACAGGCAGCCATGAAAACAGGGGTGCTGGAGGACTGTCTTAATAGAATCGGCAATATAGATATAACCCTTGAGCCCGCCATGACCGGCATCGACTTTAACTACCGCCGGAGGGCCCAGTTCAAGGTATCAAAAGACGGCCAGATAGGTTTTTACAGAGAAGGCACAAGAGACGTCGTGCCCATATCGAGCTGCCCCCTCATGGTCGCCGAGATAAACGAGGCGCTCCGGAAGCTCAGGGCATCCGACCTCGTGGGCATACGGGAGATCCATGTGACTGCGGGCGACAGCATCATCGCGCTACTTAAGGGCGTGGAATTCGACGAGGCCCTTGCCGAGAGGTTTTTAACGGAGATGGGTTTCGCCGGCGTCGCCTTCGACGACGGCTCTTACACGGGCAGGGGCCATGTCACGTTCGACATCATGGGCCTTGTGTATACGGTTTCGCCGTGGAGTTTTTTCCAGAGCAACTGGTCGCTTAATTCCGAGGTCGCACGGATTATCGCCGACGGCCTCGCTCCGCTTGAGAAAAAAAGGGTGCTCGACCTCTACGCCGGTGCGGGAAACTTCTCGCTTCCGCTCGCGCGCGAGGGCGCGGCGGTTGTCGCGGTCGAGGAAAACCCCCATTCGATAAAGGACGGACAGCGAAACGTCTCCTACAATAAAATCCGCAAGTGCAAGTTCGTCAAGGGCAGGGCAGAGGACGTAAGGTTCAAGGGAGAGTTCGACATCGCCGTGCTGGACCCGCCGAGGCCCGGCCTTACGAACGAGGCCATGAGAAGGGTGCTTGAGCTTGCGCCCGGGAGGATTGCCTACGTCTCTTGCAACCCCGCCACGTTTGCGCGGGACCTGAAAAGGCTCTCGGACAAATACACCGTAGAGTCAGTAAGGATGATAGACCTGTTTCCGAACACCTACCACGTGGAAGCGCTTGCCTTCCTCACAAAAAGAACATAGTCCATTTAAACCATAAAAAAGAGGGGACACGGCCTTGTTTTACCGGATGCAGTCCTGGGGGTGCAATCCCGGCCTGACAGGGCGGTATCCCCTTAGATAGGATTGTGTCCCTCTAAGCGGGACTCTCTCCACTTAGTGGGAGCTGCCGTGTATCAGCATGGGCAGGCAACCCACGCAGACGAGTTTTTCCTCGCCCTCGTGGATGCACTTGAGGTAGACGCGCTCTTTCTCTTCCGCTCCGCATACATAGCACTTGGTCTGCATTTAGCCCTCCAGCTCATTAATCTCTTTTACGATGACCTCGGGGTCGAGGTTGTGCATCATCGCCCCGAAGCTGATGGACTCCACGTTTATGCCCGGGCACGTAAAGCAGCCCCCGCCGAAGTACTTCTGGATTACCTGCTCGGCGCCGGGGATTTCCTTTATCACCTTGCCGATTATCGAGTCCCTGGTAACTTTCTTTTCCGTTGACACCATTTCAGCCTCCTTTTAAAGCATGATCGCTTTGATGATTTTAGAATATCAGATATAATCTGGCATGGCTATGATGTTCGTCATATGAGCTTAATCATTGCCCGCCAGCCCGGCTCGGCGGTAAGATTAAAGAAAAACAAAGGAGGAAAACATGGATAGATTCGTTAAAAATTTCATAGCTATGAGTATGGCTTACCTTTCGGTAGCGGCGGTGCTGGGGGTAGCGATGCTGGCGGCGCCCAAACTGATGGCGCTGAGGTTCGTGCATTCGCACCTGATGCTCCTGGGGTGGGTCTCGATGATGATATACGGCGTGGGATACCACATCCTGCCCCGGTTCGCCGGGAAGCTTTTGAAGAGGCCCGGCCTCTGCGAGCTTCAGTTCTGGCTTGCCAACGTGGGGCTCGTGGGCATGCTTGCGTTTTACACCTCGATGACATATGGCGGAAGGTCTCCCCTCGTGGTGGCCGGGACAGTGGCCTTCGGAGTGGTC
>DAOUWH010000245.1 GCA_030667205.1 Nitrospirota bacterium | reverse complement strand
GATTAGCTTAATCTGCTGTGTAAGGAGACCCTTACGACCCAGGTATTTTACCCTTACCTGCTCGACGTCGGTCGCAGATGCGGCCCTGTCGAGGTCGGCCTTAAAAATCTCCTTAAGCTCCTGGAGAGCGGACATTAAGAGGCGAGTTTTTCTCTGGCGGTATCGGCGAGGGCCTTGAATGCGGCGGGGTCGTTATAGGCCATATCGGCGAGAGCCTTCCTGTTGAGCCCGATTTCCGCTTTCTTGAGGCCTGCCATCAGGCGGCCGTAAGTGAGGCCCAGCGCCCTTGCGGCCGCGTTAATCCTGATAATCCACAAAGACCTGAACTCTCTCTTCTTTACACGTCTGTCCTTGTAGGCATAGCGCAGGGCCTTGTCCACCGCCTCGGTAGCCGTCTTGTAAAGCCGGCTCCTCGCGCCGTAGTAGCCCCTGGCCTGCTTCAGGACCTTGTTTCTCCTTCTTCTTGTCTTGAAACCACCTTTTGCCCTTGGCATTTAAGCTGCTCCTCCTGTATTTAAAAGCTGCTCAGAGGGTTTTATACTACACATTGAGCAAGGTTTTTATTTTAGCACATTGGGTGCTGGAAACTGTAGTTGCGGTCCTGAGCCGCCTTGTCCTCCTCGGGCTTTTGCTGGTCAAGAGATGGCTTTTGTAGGCCCTTCTCCTCAGTATCTTGCCGGAGCCGGTCACCTTGAACCTCTTTGCCGCTCCCCTGTGGGTCTTTATCTTCGGCACTGTCCTTTCCTCCTTAAATCCAATCTATTCCATGTTATTTGGGCGATATCACAATCGTGATACTGTTGCCCATGTATCTTGGCTCGTTTATGATATTGTATTTTCCCTCAAGCATCTCTATAACCCTGTCGAAGACCTGCAGGCCGAGGTCGGGCCTTCCCCTCTCCCTGCCCCTGAAGAACATCGACACCTTGGTCTTGTGCCCTTCGTCGAGGAACTGCTTTAAGTACTTTACCTTTCTTTCGAGGTCGTGGTTGCCTATCCTGGGCCTTAATTTTACCTCTTTGAGCTCCTGCGCCTTCTTTGCCGGCTGTTTCTTGCTGAGCTGGTACTTGTACTTGCCGAAGTCCATTATCTTGCAAACAGGGGGCTTGGCGTTCGGCGCCACCTCAACGAGATCGAGGTCCCTTTCCTTGGCGGCTATAAGTGCCTCCCTGGTGGGCATAATCCCGAGCTGTTCGCCGTCATCACCTATGAGCCTGACCTCTGCGGACCTGATAGTCTTGTTTATCCTAACGTTTCTTGTTATACGTCACCTCCTCAGCCGGATATCTTCTTTTAAAATCCCAATAAACTCATCGGGTGTATACGGGCCGATGTTCTCGCCCGAGTGTTTCCTGACGGTAATCTTCCCGGAGGAAACCTCTTTGTCACCTATTATAACCAGATATGGGACTTTTCTTACAGTCTCCTCCCTGATTTTATACCCTATTTTTTCGTTGTCAAGGTTTGCCCCTGCCCTGATGCCCCCCTGCTTGAGCGCATCCGTGACCCCGAGGGCGAATTCCGAGTGCCTTTCCGCGATGGTGAGCACCGCGACCTGCCGCGGGGTGAGCCACAGGGGGAAATGCCCCGCATAGTGCTCGATAAGCACCCCGAAAAACCTTTCGAGCGAGCCCATGAGGGCGCGGTGTATCATTATCGGCCTGTGGTCCTTACCGTCAGAGCCCCTGTAGGAGACGTCAAAACACTCGGGGAGGTTGAAGTCCACCTGTATGGTGCTGCACTGCCAGGCCCTCCCAAGGGAGTCCTTGACCTTGATGTCAATCTTCGGCCCGTAAAATACTCCCTCTCCCGGATCCTCTTCATATCTAAGACCCTTTGCCTTGAGGGCGGCCTCAAGGGCCTCCGTGGAAATTTTCCAGTGCTCGTCGGTGCCCACGGATTTCTCGGGCCTCGTCGACAGATATACATCGTAGCTCTCAAAGCCAAAGGTCCTCAGCACAAAGAGCGTAAAGTCCAGCACATTTAAAATCTCCTCGCCGACCTGGTCTTCCCTTGCGAAGATGTGCGCGTCGTCCTGCGTGAAGCCCCTGACCCTGAAAAGTCCGTGGAGCACGCCCGAGCGCTCGTAGCGGTACACGGTGCCGAGCTCGGCATATCTAATGGGAAGCTCCCTGTAGCTCCTGAGGGCGCTCTTGTAGATCGCGATGTGGAACGGACAGTTCATCGGCTTTATCTCGTAGGGGATGCCTTCTACCTCCATGGGCGAGTACATGTTCTCGCTGTAGAAGTCGAGGTGCCCGCTCTTCTGCCACAGGTTGAGCTTGGCAATATGGGGGGTGTAAAGTATCTGGTAGTCGGCCTTACGGTGCTCGTCGCGCCAGAAGTCCTCTATGACCGTTCTCATTATCGCCCCGTTTGGGTGCCAGAGGGTCAGGCCTGGGCCAATCTCCTCGTTCATGCTGAACAGTTCAAGCTCCTTGCCCAGCCTCCGGTGGTCGCGCTTTTTGACCTCTTCGAGAAAATCGAGGTGCGCCTTGAGGTCTTTTTTGTCGGTGAACGAGGTGCCGTAGATCCTCTGGAGCATCTTGCGCTTCTCATCGCCCCGCCAGT
>DAOUWH010000027.1 GCA_030667205.1 Nitrospirota bacterium | reverse complement strand
TTCATACCTGTTTACGACGGTATAGGCCGACGCAGTCGGCCTTCTTTCCTCTTCGAATACGCTTGCGTCGTCAAACGGGACATCCGGGGCGGGCAGGTTGTTTGCTTCGTTGCAGGCCTGCTCGCAGCTTCGGCACCCCACGCAAGCCGTCAGGTCCGTAAGCATGCCGAAGCGGTCTGGCCACCCTTTAAGGTTTGCGGCGGCTTCGGCATTGCGGGAGGGACCTATAAGCGCGGAGCCGCCGATCGCTGCTGTCGCGCCCAGGAAAGCCCTTCGGCTGATGATCAGATTACCTTTTGGGTCTATGTTCTTCGCCTTGGCTTTCTCGTCGTCCCTGTCCGCTCTCATGGGCATATCAGCCATTAAAAAACACCTCCTTCATGTGAGTTGGACGTTCATGTGAGTTGGACGTTCTGTTCATTTCTTGCCCCCTATCCCCTCCTGGCATGGCACTGTTCGGTGCAGCCCGCCGGGGATTTGCCCACGTTGCCCATGCCCCTGTGGCACTCGAAACACTGCTTGTGGTAAGCGACCTTGAGGCCTGGCATTCCGGGCGCCGAGGGGTTTGTCTCGCCGTGGCAGCTTTGACATGAGAGGAAACTCTGGACGACTGTCTTTTTAAAGTCGGCGGCATCGAGTGAATGGCAGCCCTTGCAGGGCTGGCTCTCGTAGCCTCCGTGCTGGTGGTGACAGTCACCGCAGCTACTGGCGAAATAGGCGGCGTGCATGGAGTGGTTGAAAGTAACGGGTCCGTACAGGTCCACAAGGCTGTCAAGCACTACAGTGCCGGGGCCACTCACATCGGAGGCCCCGGTGGGGTAGGCTGCGACCACCAGCAGTAAAGCCGCGCTGACTGTCAGTATCAGGACTATTTTTCTCATCTAATACTGCCTCCTCCTTCTACGGTTAGTTTTCCTTGGTTTCTTCGGAACTTTCCTTCTCTTTCTTCTCTTCCTTCTTCCCGGTCAGGTAAGCCTCCTGAGGCCTCCAGCCGAAGGACGTGCTGACGCCCATCGCCCTTGATGCCCCACTTAAGACCGCAACGCCGAGCGCGAATACGAAGGTGAAGGGAAGCGCCACTATGTAGGCCAGGCCGATCAGCGGCGCAAAGGCGATCTTGCCCACGTTCCTGAGGGCGTTTTTATAGCCGCCGGTGTTCCTGATGTGCTCGAGGTCTTCCTTGCCCGCATCGACCATCGACTTGAAGGGCCGGGGCTTCAGTACTTCCCAGAACAGCATGAACAACCCTATGGCCGATACTGCGATGAGGTACTCAGCGGTTTTTACCTGGGTGATGAAATCAAAGAGCGTATGCATGATTCTTTCCTCCTTTCATTAGTTGGGAGCAAGCTCCCTTTATTTGCTATCCTTTCCTTTCCTTTTCTTTCCCGAGAGATAGGACTCGACCGGCCTCCATCCGAACGAGACGGTTCTGCCGAACACCTGAAGCAGCATGACGTTGGCCTTCCCGACAAGGAGCATCAAGACCATCGCGATTCCAACGAACGGCAGGGTGATTACATACAGAAGCCCAAGCACCGGCCCAAGAAGAAGCATCACGATGCTCGGCACCTTCAGGTATGTGGACTTCTCATCCCCTGGCAGTGTGCCTTCGCCCATGATGTCTTCTCGCCTTCCGTCCGAAAGGTTCCAGTAGGTGCCTTTTCCGACCTTATGTCCACCTTTGTACTTGAGCATTTCCAATCCCTCCTTTCCTTTCCGTTGATTAAACTTTATCAAAAGCGCGGGGATATGATAATTGGAAGAAATACCTATTTCGGACAGGAAAAGTTCCTATTTTTGCGGAAAAACGCTTGTATTTTAGATATTTTGGAAAAAAAGGGTCAGCGGAGCATGCTCTCCGCTATCCTGATAAGCTCCAGCGGAGGGGACTGCATCGCCAGCCTGATCCGCGTGCCGTCCTCGTCCCAGGAGATGCGGCTGCAGGGGGAGCGGTCGTTGCATGTGCCTGCCTCAAGCAGGGCCTCTCTTCCCTTGAGGGCGTACGGGATTTTTTCGGTGACCTCGGTGAACCTGATCTTCATGTCGGGTGCGAACTCCGGCCTTGCCGACTGGGATATTATCAGGGCCGTCTCGCCGTCCTCCGGGCGTTTGAACTCCATAACGACGGCCTCGAATGGTTTGCTCTGGGCGAGTATTTCCGCGGGCGGCCAGCCGAGGGTCGCGGGGAAGTACGAGGGCACGTATATTTCCCTGATGCCGAGCTTTGCCCCGACGGCCTCGATACTGGGGTATTTCCTTATGGTGCTCTGGTCGATTGCCGTGGGCAGCCAGTTCAGCACCTTCAGCATCCCGACCAGCACGGCCACGGTTACTGCGAAAGACAGAAAACCAAAGAGTTTCTTTTTCATTTCCTCACACCATCATACAATAAAATAGTTTATCATCAGCACCGCAGCAAGTGTGGCCGCAAATTTCAGCCAGCCGGACCCTTCGGCCTGCGCCGCATCCCCTCTGGTAAGCCTGCGAATTCTGTTTCGGATGAGCATGTCGTGGCTCATGCGCTCGATAGCCCGCAGCATCTCCGCGGGGTTGTCCCCCTCTATATTGTCCGCGGAGCCGTGCCTGAGTTTCTCCAGCGCCCCGGCAAGCGCGCCGGGCTTGCCGGTAATTTCCACTGCCGAGTCGTCGCAGATTTTTTCCTCGTCCTCGACGACCTTCCTGAACTCCACGAGTGTCGCGGGGCTGAAGAACTGGAGCACCCGCAAGAGGTAGGTGAACATGAGCAGCGGCTTCCTGCTGCGCCTGATGTGGGCGATTTCATGCGCTACAGCGGCCCGAAGCTCATCGGGCTCAAGGCTATCTATGAGGCCTGTCGTGAGGAACACGGCCGGGTTGTTCCCCGTGGTCGAATAGACAACGGGGTTGGCGTCCTCCGCGATGAATATGTCGGGCATCTCCACGGGCAGGTCCCCGAGGACTCCGATGACGGGCGACCCTTCACCGGGGTGGTCCCATTCCAATTCCGATTGTTTGGATTCTGCCGTGTGCCTGAGGATAGGTATCAGTTCCTGCACCAGGAAAAGCGCCGCGGTCGAGACAAGAAGCACAATGAAAAAAATGCTCACGGGCACCTTGCCCCATAGTTCGAGGCTGAGCCATCGGTTTGAGTCCAGAAGGGCTCCGAGCCTGAAGGAGATGGAGCTCCTGCCGGGGTCTATCAACTGATAGAGGGGATATGAAAATATCGGCACAAATATGACTATGAGGCGAACCCTCTGCCTGATGAGCGGGCTCTTTATATCCCATGCATGTATCGACCTGTCCGCGATTACGGTGGCCGTCAGGGAATGGAGGAACGCCTGGACAATGTGAATGCCGGGATAGGTATTAAAAAAGCTTGAAATGTCCATGGTTTACGTCGACTCAAGACTTATTGTATGATACCAGAACCAGCGGCTGTTTTGCACTGCCCCGGGTGGCCCGAAGCGCGGTGGCTCTACAGACCCTTTAAATGCATTTGTAAGCTTTAAGAGGGTAAGGGGTTTTTTAGACATTTAGTTAGGCTATCTTTTATAATCATAAGATGCACGAAGAAAACATACTGGTGCTTGATTTCGGATCCCAGTACACACAGCTGATAGCAAGGCGCATAAGGGAGAAAGACGTCTATTCCGAGATACTCCCCTTTAACTCCTCCCTGGACGACATAAAGGCGTTCAATCCCAGGGGAATAGTGCTTTCGGGCGGCCCCTCGAGCGTTTACGGCGAAGGCGCTCCCATTCCCGACAAGGGTGTCCTGGAGCTTGGCGTCCCAGTGCTCGGCATCTGCTACGGCATGCAGCTCATGGCACACATGCTCGGCGGCAGGGTCGCAAGCACCGTTACAAGAGAGTACGGCAGGGCGGAGCTTTTCCTCGACGGCGACTCCGACCTCCTGAGGGGAGTAACCGACGGCTCGCAGGCATGGATGAGCCACGGCGACAGGATAGAAGAGCTGCCCCCGGGCTTTAAGGCCATAGCCCACACCGCCAACGCCCCGCTTGCCGCGATGTCCTCGCCGGAGAAGAAGCTTTATGCCCTGCAGTTCCACCCCGAGGTCGTGCACACGGTGGAGGGCGACAGGATACTTAAAAACTTTGTATACGATATCTGCGGCTGCAAGCCCGCATGGAAGATGGCCTCCGTAATCGACTGGGCCGTCGGGGACATTTCGAAAAAGGTCGGCGACAAGAAGATAATATGCGCACTTAGCGGCGGGGTGGACTCCGCCGTGACGGCTCTTCTTGTGCACAAGGCCGTAGGAGACAAGCTTACCTGCATCTTCGTTGACAACGGCGTCCTCAGAAAGGGCGAGGCAGACAAGGTCATAAAGACCTTCAGGGAGCACTTCTACATCAAGCTTATAAGCGTAGATGCCGCGGAGCGCTTCCTTGCCAAACTCAAGGGCGTTACCGACCCCGAGCAAAAGAGAAAGATCATCGGCAACGAGTTCATCGCCGTATTCGAGGAGGAGGCGAAGAAGATAGAAGGCGTAGAGTTCCTGGCGCAGGGCACTCTCTATCCCGATGTTATTGAAAGCGTCTCTTTTAAAGGGCCCTCGGCGGTGATAAAGAGCCACCACAACGTGGGCGGCCTGCCCGAGGTGATGAAGCTCAAGCTCATCGAACCCCTCCGCGAACTTTTTAAAGACGAAGTAAGGAAGGTCGGCGCGGAGCTGGGGCTATCGGAAGAGATATGCTGGAGGCACCCGTTCCACGGGCCCGGGCTTGCAATAAGGTGCCTTGGCGAGGTCACCCCCGAGAGGCTCGAGGTCCTCAGGGAGGCCGACGCCATAGTGCTTGAGGAGATAAAGAGAGCCGGACTTTACAGGAGCCTCTGGCAGGCCTTTGTGGTGCTCCTGCCCGTAAAGACTGTTGGCGTGATGGGTGACGAAAGGACTTATGAAAACGCTGTGGCCGTGAGGGCCGTAACCAGCCGGGACGCGATGACCGCCGATTGGGCAAAGCTCCCCGACGAGGTGCTCGGAAGTATCTCCAACCGGCTTATCAACGAGGTCAAGGGCGTAAACCGGGTGGTCTACGACATAAGCTCGAAACCCCCCGGCACCATAGAGTGGGAGTAAGGGGGCAGGGAGGTTTCTCAATATCGTCATTGCGAGCGGAGCAAAGCAATCTCAGAGATTGCTTCGTCGGTCGGATCGACCTCCTCGCAATGACTGTAAAATAAACGACGTACATTTTAAGAGAATAAACATGGATATTGAGGCGTATTTAAAAGAAAAGAGCGGGCTTGTAAACCCCTACCTGAAATCGTATTTCGAGAGGCCTCTTCCCGCGTCGGTGCCCTCTGTCATCAGGGAGGCGATGAGCTATTCCATAATGGCCGGGGGCAAGAGGCTGAGGCCGATACTCGCCCTGGCCTCCTACGAGGCGTGCGGGGGCAGGCCCGAGGACATAGTGCCCTGCGCCTCGGCCCTTGAGGTAATACATACCTACTCCCTCATCCACGACGACCTGCCCGCAATGGACAACGACGACATGAGGCGGGGCCGCCCCACAAACCACAAGGTCTTTGGCGAGGCCATGGCCATACTGGCAGGAGACGCCCTCCTTACGGAGGCTTTCCTCATGGTGCTGGACACCGACGGCAAGGCCGGCAGGGATGCCCTGATGGGTGCGATCAGGGAGCTTGCGCAGGCCTCGGGCGTGGGCGGGATGGTCGGAGGACAGGTGCAGGACATAATCTCCGAAGGCGCCGAACCAGACCCCGAGACGCTCCATTTCATCCACAGGCACAAGACCGGCGCGCTTATAGCCGCGTCGGTGAGGATCGGAGGAATACTGGCGGGGGCGGATGAGGCGGTAATGGCCGCGCTGACGGAATACGGCGAGAACCTCGGACTTGCGTTTCAGATAGTGGACGACGTCCTTGACGTAAAGGGCGATGCCTCGGTGATGGGAAAACCCACGGGCTCTGACCAGCAGAAGAAGAAGATGACGTACCCCGCGCTCTACGGCGTCGATGACTCGATGAAAAAGGCCGGGGAACTTATAGACAGGGCCGTTGACGCGCTTAAGCCCCTCGGCGAGGGGTCCGAGCCCCTCAGAGAGATCGCGCGATATATTATTTCGAGGAATAGCTGATGCTTGAGGACATAAAATCTCCCGATGACATAAAGGGCCTCGATACAGAGAAGCTCGAAGAGCTTGCCGGAGAGATACGCGAGACCATAATAGATGAGGTCTCAAGGAGCGGCGGCCATCTTGCTCCGAGCCTCGGTGTGGTGGAGCTTTCGCTGGCGCTCCACCATGTGTTCGACACGCCCAAGGACAAGCTCATCTGGGACGTTGGGCATCAGGCCTATGCCCACAAGCTCCTTACTGGGAGATATGAGCGTTTCTCCACGTTGAGGCAGTACAAGGGACTTTCGGGCTTTCCGAAGATGGAAGAAAGCCCTTACGACGCCTTTGGCACCGGGCACAGCTCTACGTCGATCTCCGCCGCCACCGGCATGATCGAGGCAAGGGACAGGCTCGGCGAGGAGTTCAAGGTGATAGCGGTCATAGGCGACGGGGCGATGACTGCGGGGCTTGCATTCGAGGGCCTGAACCACGCAGGACAGCTCAAAAAAGACCTCATCGTAGTCCTTAACGACAACGAGATGTCCATATCCCGCAACGTCGTGGCCCTCTCGGCATACCTTAACAGGATACTCACGGGCGATGTGTACCAAAGGTTCAGGAAAGAGACCAAGGTTTTCATCGAGAGCATCCCCAGGGTTGGCGGACACATGTCGAAGATCGCCCAGAGGATGGAGGAACACCTGAAGGGGTTTTTCCTCCCGGGAATCGTGTTTGAGGAGCTGGGCTTTAACTACATCGGCCCCATCGATGGCCATGACATTGAACTGCTAATAAAGACGTTCAGAAAGCTCAGGAACAGCGAACAGCCCACCCTGGTGCACGTCATCACCCAAAAGGGAAGGGGCTACGAGTTTTCGGAAAAAGACCCGTCCCATTTTCACGGCACCGGGCCTTTCGAGACCGAAACCGGAGAGCCGGTATCGGGCATAAACATGACATACAGCGAGGCCTTTGGCTCAATGCTTTCGGAGCTTGCCGCTAAGGACCCGAGGGTGGTTGCCATAACAGCGGCGATGAAGGAGGGGACCGGGCTTTCGGGTTTTGCCGGGAAATATCCAAAGAGGTTTTACGACGTGGGCATCGCCGAGCCCCATGCCGTGACCTTTGCCGCCGGGCTTGCAACGCAGGGCCTCCGTCCGGTGGTGGCCATTTATTCGACGTTCCTTCAGAGGGCCTATGACGAGATAGTGCACGACGTCTGCCTCCAGAAGCTCCCGGTCATATTCGCGATAGACAGGGGTGGCCTGGTGGGCGATGACGGTCCCACGCACCACGGGGTCTTCGACCTTAGCTACCTCAGGCACATACCCAACCTCATTGTCATGGCCCCCAAGGACCACATAGAGTTCAGGGAGATGCTCTCTCTTTCGCTCAAGCACGACGGGCCGACGGCTATAAGGTTTCCCAGGGCGAAGATATCCGCGGCACAATCCGGCGAGCGCTTTGGGGTAGGCGACAGCGAGACCCTTAAAGAAGGCGACGACTTTTCAATCCTTGCAATCGGAGGCACGGTCGCCCCTTCGCTTAAGGCCGCCGGGCGGCTCGCGGCAGAGGGAATAAGCGCCGGGGTGTTTAACATGAGGTTCGTAAAACCCCTCGATGAACGGGCCATAAGTACCGCAGCCCGCACAGGAAGAATTTTGACCGTCGAGGACAACGCCGTGCAGGGCGGTTTCGGAAGCGCGGTGCTTGAGGCCCTGCAACGTATGGGTTTAAAAGGTGTGGAAGTCAGGTGTCTTGGCATACCCGACAACTTTGTCGAGCACGGCACCCAGGCCGAACTCAGGAGGCTCTGCGGCATTGACGAGGACGGGATTTTCAATGCCTCCGTCGCCCTGATGAAAAAGGACATCAACCACCCGGCCGGATAGCTCTCTTCTCTGTTTTTCATCGGTCAAAACGTTGATTCTTTATGACTAAGTGTGAAAAAATATCCGTGTGAAGGAGAGGCTCGACAAGGTCCTGGTTGGCAGGGGACTTGCGGGAAGCCGTGAGAGGGCCAAGGCGTTGATAATGGGGGGGAAGGTGCTCGTGGATGGGATTCCCGTTACGAAGGCCGGCGCCCCGGTCGCCAGCGACGCATCCATAACCCTTAAGGAAGCCGACATCCCTTATGTGAGCAGGGGAGGCCTTAAGCTCGAGGCGGCCGTAAGGGAGTTTTCAATCGACCTTCAGGGCAAGACCGCAATGGACGTGGGAGCCTCCACCGGAGGCTTTACGGACTGCATGCTCCAGAACGGGGCCGCGAAGGTGTATGCCGTTGACGTAGGATACGGACAGTTCGACCTCAGGCTCAGAGAGGACCCGAGGGTGGTGCTCTTTGAGAGGACCAATATAAGGTATCTTGAGAGGGAGAAGATTCCGGAGGGCGTAGACGTCGCGACGGTGGACGTCTCGTTCATATCTTTGAAGACCGTCATGCCCCGCATACTGGAGTTCGTCAGGCCCGGCGGCGGGATAGTAGCCCTTATAAAGCCGCAGTTCGAGGTAGAGAAGGCCGATGTGGGCAAGGGCGGGGTGGTCAGGGACCCGGAAAAGAGGACCGGGGCCGTCAGGTCCGTGGAGGAGCATATGAAGTCCATGGGCATGACCGTTAATGGGATGATGGAGTCCCCGATTAAGGGGCCTAAAGGCAATATCGAGTATCTTATTTATCTCAGGAGGGATTAATGGAAGAGGAAGTTAAGGGGCCAAGCGAACAACAGACCAGGAGGATAGAGTTAGACATGTCGAGCGCGTCTTTCGAGGCCAT
This sequence comes from Nitrospirota bacterium, assembly GCA_030667205.1. GTDB lineage: Bacteria > Nitrospirota > Thermodesulfovibrionia > Thermodesulfovibrionales > JdFR-86 > DAOUWH01. Next base: position 2,077 of record DAOUWH010000027.1, on the reverse strand, counting down.
AGACCTAATGATGGAGGAGTCCGCCGACGACTCCATATTCGGCGAGATACTGAGCGCCAACAAGGCAAGGACCGAGGTCGTAAAGAAGCTTTACGAGCATGCGAGGACCCCCGACGACGTGCGGGCCCGCGCCGCGAACCTCCTGAGGGTCCCTGTGCTGGCCAGGACCGAGATAGAGGCGCTCAAGCAGCGGGAGAAGGAGACCAAGGCCAAGATTGCCGAGAAGGCAAAGAAGGAGAGCCTCGTAAAGAAGCTCCAGAGCCTTGGCGTCGGAGAGAAGATAAAGCTCGCCCAGACGGGAAACAGGCCCGTAAGGAGCTTGCTGCTGGCTGACTCTAACAAGCTTGTGGTGCTCACCGCGCTTGGAAACCCGAAGATCACCGACCCGGAGGTCGAGGCCGTGGCCCGCAACCGCTCCGTTGTCGAGGACGCACTGAGGATTATTGCCAAGAACAAGGAGTGGATGAAGAGCTACACCATAATGTTGGCGGTTATCACCAACCCCAAGACGCCGCCGGGCCTGGCCATGGGCTTCGTAAAGCTCCTGAAGAAAAAGGACGTCATGCTCCTTTCGAAGAACAAGGGCGTCTGCGATGCCGTAAGGAACGCCGCCCTCAGAATCGTTAAGGCCAAACAGACATAGCGCTTAAGGAAACTACGGCGTCGAGGATGGCCTCTTGCCCCGTCGTCAAGCCCGGGCAGAATATGCGAGTGCAGGTCAATCATCCCGGCTCCCCCTGTCTCCGGCCATAGAAATATTGTAGCTCAGGCCGACAATATATGCCCCGCAGAAAGCAAAAACGCGGCATTACATTTTTGTTATAATAATTTACTCATAAATCCTGGAAAGGGAGACTAATATGGCGGATAAAAAGCCCGACATGAAGAGCGAGCACATAGTATGGCACGAAACCCTTGTAAACAGGCACGACAGACATGTCCTGAACAAGCACAGAAGCGGAATTATCTGGTTTACCGGGTTACCTTCGTCGGGCAAGTCCACCATCGCACACCATCTCGAAAAAGAGCTTTTTGATCGGGGCATTCGCTCATACGTGCTCGACGGCGACAACATAAGGCATGGTATCAGCGCAACCCTCGGCTTCAGCCGCGAGGACAGGAAGGAAAACCTCCGCAGGATTGCCGAGCTTTCGAGGCTTCTTATAGACGCGGGGCTTGTAGTGCTTGCCGCCTTTGTGTCGCCGTACAGAGAGGACAGGGAGTTCGTCCGGTCCAGGGTCGGTGAGGACAATTTCATCGAGGTTTACGTGAAGTGCTCCCCCGAGACGTGCGAAAAGCGCGACCCTAAGGGACATTATGCAAGGGCCAGGGCCGGAATCGTCAAGAACTACACCGGGGTATCCGCCCCGTACGAGGAGCCGGAGGCCCCCACCCTGACGCTGGATACGGAGAAGCTGGACGTGGTAACCTCTGTCGGCAATATTCTTGAGCTCCTTGAGAAGCAAAAATTCATTCTGCTGGTTTAGTCCGGACAATAAAGACCGCATGGGAGTGGGAGAAGAAGTTTTAGCAAAAAAGCAGACAGGCATTTAATAGAAAATCTTTAAAGATACGCTCCAAGGGGGGAACCGTTGAGACTTTACAGGTTAATATTGATTGCAGCTTTTCTTTTGCTCATTATCTCCGGATGCGCAACAAACAAGGACAAGGTCGGGGGAAGGGAATTCAAAAAAGTCATAGCCCCCGCGGATTCTCACGAAAGGTGCAGAAAACTTAACCCCGGGCAGGAGCTGAGGTATTCTTTTAAGACGACCGAGCCTGTAGATTTCAATATCCATTACCACAAAGATAGCGATATTCACTATCAGGTATCGGAGGAGAAGCGCAAGACAGGTAAGGGGACATTTCTTTCGGAGAAAAAACAACTTTACTGCATGGAGTGGACCAACCACAGTTACAGGCCGATAAGACTCAAATACAGGTGCGGGGTCCGTAGTTAAGAGCTTGCCCGCAGCACGAAAAATAACCGGTAATTGTAATTTTCAGGGTTTATCACGGTGCTGAACTCAGCACCTCGAGGTGCCTCATGTGGAGCCGCATTTAAGGGGGGGTGTGC
>DAOUWH010000053.1 GCA_030667205.1 Nitrospirota bacterium | reverse complement strand
TTCTCGTGGCCGAGGGGTCGGAGATGGCCACCACCAGCAGGCGCGCCCTCCGGACGCCGAGCCTCTGGAGCGTCTCCCTGCTCGTGCCGTCTCCGTAATATATGGGGTGGCCCTTTTTCTTTTCCGCCATGACGGTGTCGCTGTTGAGTTCGAGGACGACGTAGGGTATGGCTGCCCCCCTGAGCGTTCTGGCAAGGTTCCTGCCGTTGAGTCCGAAACCTATGATGATGGCGTGGCCCGCGAGCTTTTCGCGTGCGGGGTAGTCATGCTGGTTGCGTCCAAGTCGCGCGAATGCCTTTTGCGAGGTGAACCATGCCGAGGCCCCGGGCGAGAGTTTTAGAATGAAGGGGGTCATTACCATGGTGATTACGGAGGCCGCAAGAAACGTCTGGTATAAATCTCCGGCTATCAGCCCTGTGGACTTCCCCACGGCCGCCAGCACGAACGAGAACTCCCCTACCTGGGCCAGGCCAAGGCCGGCGTGCAGCGAGACCCTTGGCGCCGTCGATATCGCAAGCAGTACGGCGGAGGTTATTACGGACTTGAGCGCAAATACCGCAAGCACGATTAAAATGATTTCAAAGTAGTTTGCGGCCATGAACCCCATGTTTATCAGCATGCCCACGGAGACGAAGAACAGGCCCAGGAAGCTTTCCTTAAACGGCAGTATCTTCGCGGTGGCCTCATAGGCGTATTCCGAGTCGGAGATTACAAGTCCCGCAAGGAACGCCCCAAGGGCCAGGGAGAGGCCGAACCTTGCCGTCAGGAGCGCGATGCCCAGGCAGACCAGCATGATTGTGATTGTGAAGAGTTCGCTGCTCCGGGTCTGCACTATCCGGTGAAGCAGCCCAGGGACAAGCCACTTGGCAGACAACATGACAAGGAATATTATGGCGAAACCTTTAAGCATTATCGCTCCGATGGCCGCGATGCCGGCGGCCTCTCCCGAAAGCAAGGGGGCCAGGAGCATCAGGGGCACCACGCAGAGGTCCTGGAATATCAGTATCCCTGTCATCGTGCGGCCATGCGGGGAGTCGAGTTCGCCGCGCTCGCCGAGCATTTTAAGCACTATTGCCGTACTGCTGAGGGCCACAAGAAAACCGATAAAGGCCGAGACGCTTAAATCTTTCGTAAAAGGGTAGGTGAGGGCGGCCGCGGCCATTATGGTAACCCCTACCTGCAAGCCCCCGCCCAGCACGACGACCTTCCTGAACCTCATGAGTTCTGACATCGAAAACTCTATCCCCACGGTGAAAAGGAGAAGTATGATGCCGATTTCAGCCAGCACCTCTATTTCTTGCATGTCGGTGATTATCCCCAGGCCGTGGGGGCCGATGATAACTCCGGCGGCGATAAAGCCGATGAGCGGCGGTATCTTAAGCCTGTGAAGCAGGAAGATTGAGAGGGCGGAAACCCCTAAAATTACTACCAGTGCTTTTAAAAACTCTATTTCCATTCCCATAACTGTTATTTAATTATAGGTGCAGGTTGGTTAATAGGCAAATGCGGGGGAGGTGCGAAATCGCAGGAGGTAAAATCTCTCATGCGGCCTGCTCGGCCTCGGGCTGTTCTTCGGGCCTGATGATCCAGACAGTGCCGAAGTCCTTTTCCTGGTATGCCCTGGCCAGCCCGAGCCTCAGGATCTCAAGCAGTGCCACGAACGTTACAAGCAGGTGGGACCTCAGGAAGTCTCCCTTAAAGAGTTCCTCGAACCGCAGGGCTTCGGTCCCCTGGAGCGTCTCGAGAATCATCGACATCTTATCCTTCATGGTCAGGGTTTCTCTTGTGACCGTAAGGACCTCCGCGGGGGTTTTCTCGAGGAGTTCCTTAAAAACCCCGATGAGGTCGAAGAGGTTGATGTCGAAGAGCTGAAGCTCCTGTTCCTCGGACGCCTCGGCGCCTTCCTCAACGGGCGTCCTCTTAAGCACGCCGGACCAGTCCTCTTCCCGTTCCTTAAGGCCAAGGGCAGCGTCCTTGAAGGCCTGGTACGCAAGCAGCTTTTGCACAAGCTCGAACCTCGGGTCCATCTCCTCCATGGTGTCGGTGGTCTCCTCCACCGGAAGCAGCATGCGCGACTTTATGTGTATGAGCGTGGCGGCCATCACCAGGAAGTCTCCGGCGATCTCGAGGTCCAGTTCCTTCATCATCTCGATGTACTCGAGGTACTGGCGGGTGATGAGCGCAATGGGGATGTCGTAGATGTCAACCTTATTCTCCCTGATAAGGTGCAGCAGGAGGTCCAGCGGACCCTCGAACACAGGGAGTTTTACGCTGTAGGTTCCTTCGGTCTCGGACATGGTAAAGTATTTTAGCAGATTATCCCGGCAATAAAAAAGCGGCCTTACAGCCGCTTTCTTATATGCTTTTCAGTGGTGATTTTATTTTCCCGCAGTGGCCGCTGCCATCTCCTTCAGCATGATGAGCCTCGAGCCGCTGATCACCGAGGCGTTGACGGACTCGATTATCTCGCCCGGAGATACGTCGAAACCCTTCTTTGCCTCAAAGGGCTTGAGCGAGGTCTTGGCTTTCACTTTCGCGGCCTTCTTGACTTCTGCTTCCGTAGGCTTCTTTATGGTGCCGCCCATGGCCTTTGCAAGCTGTATGAATATGTCCTTGTGCGCCTTGGCCTCGCCCTGCGGCTCAATTGCCTTTGGCAGGTACTTGAGCCTCCCGAGGTAGTCTATCATCGTGCCAGCGGACTCAAGGAACGTGGCCGAAGGCAGGACGACGTCGGCCTGCCCGGCAAGCTCCGTGAGGTGGGAGTTCTGCACCACGAGAAAATCTACCTTGGGCCTTTTGCTCAAAGGCACTTCGCCGACGGCATAGAGCGCCTTGAGAGCGCCGGATGCCATCTCCTTATAAGTCGTTCCCCCGGTAGTAAGACCCATAAGGGCTACGCCCTTTGCGTTGCTCTCTGCGGGGACGGCAACCGCGCTTCCCTTTGCAAGCGAGAGGTTCGCCGCGGCGTCAAAGAGGGAAGGGGAGGCGAATATAACCGGCGATGCGGCACCGGCGAACATTTCCCCGGCCTGCTCGGCCTCTTCGGTGACTGTTGCGTCCTTGACCGCATCGGCGAGCTTCTTGTCCGCTTTAAGGCCCTTGCCTATGGCGGCCTTCAGGACCGCCTTGAGGCTTGCTGCCTCGTCTCCGATGAGGTTTATCGTGGCGGCCTCCGATATTCTGGCCTCGGATGAGTTTATCACTACGAGCTTTGCGCCCCTTGCGGCCCTCCTGCGCACGGTGGCGTCAAGCTGGGGCAGTACTCTTTCCCACTGCGAGGGGGCGAGGCCCGCCAGTATTATTAGGTCCGCCGAGTCGATGTCGGCAGCCTGCGAGTTTACGAGTGTCTCGGCGTCGGCGTAGAGGCTCATGGTGGTGTCGTAGTTCTTGGTCTTTACGATCTTCGCCAGGGCCTTCAGCGCAAGGGCATCCTCGTTCTGAATGCCCGCGACGCTTATGAAGCCCGCGTCTTTTCCGGCCTTCTTTAAATTTTCCGCTACGATGCCGAGGGCATCGGCCCATGTGGTTTCCTTGAGCTTGCCGCTTACCTTTTTCATTGGCGCGGTGAGCCTTGTCTCGGCCTCTATGCAGTCGAAACCAAAGCGCCCGTAAGCGCAGATATACTTCTCGGCAGACCCTTCGGCCTGTCCTGCGGATATTTTCTGTATCTTGCCGTCTTTGGTGCCAACGGTGATGTCGCAGCCGTTTCCGCAGAGCAGGCAGGCGGACTTGACGTTTTCGTATTCCCATTCCCTGCCCTTGCGCCAGCGGTCGGCATCGAGGAGGGCGTTTACCGGGCAGGCGTCGACACAACTGCCGCAGAACGTGCAGCCGGACTCCTGCAGGGGCTTGTCGTCGGCGGTTATTACCTTTGCGCCCACGCCCCTTCCCATGAACTCAAGCACGTTTGTGCCCTGCTCCTTGCAGACCCGTACGCACTTGCTGCAGAGGATGCAATACTCGGGGTCGCGCTTAATGAAGGAGTTGGCCGTGTCGGGCTCGTATCCGAACTGCTTTCTCGTAAAGGAGGACTCTGCGACCTCGAGGTCATAGGCGTACTTCTGGAGCGCACACACGCCCGCCTTCGTGCAGGTCATGCAATCCAGCGGATGCATCGAGACGATAAGGTCAATAACGAAACGTCTCGCTTCCTGTATCCTCTCCGTGTTGGTGCTTACGACCATGCCGTCCTTGACCTTTGCGTTGCAGGCGATGACAGGGCCCTTGCCGCCTTCGACCTCGACCAGGCAGAGCCTGCACGCGCCCACGGCCTTCATGCCCTTGAGGTAACACAGGTTGGGTATATGAATTCCCGCGGCCTCGGCGGCGTCTATTATATAAGTGCCTTCCGAAACCTGGACTTCTTTTCCGTCTATTGTGAGTTTCACATTGTCTGACATTAGAATCCTCCTATTTAAAAACCTTAAACCTTGGCCTCTTCTCTGGCCTCTATATCTATAATCTCGATTGCGTCTACAATCTCGATTGCGTCCACAATCTCGATTGCGTCCACAGGGCAGACCTTTATGCATTCGCCGCTCTTGTGGCACCTTTTCTGCCTTATCTCGAAGGGTAGGAAGCCGCTGAGGTACGGCACGGCCTTCTCGCCTACGATTGCGTTGTACTTGCAGGCCTCCTTGCACAGGCCGCACATGGTGCATTTTTCGGGAATTATCCTGTATTCGACGAACACCTTGCACTCGCGCTCCGGGCACTTGCCCCCGATGTGCGCGGTGTAGGCGCCGGTTGCCATCCACTCCAGGATGAACTGCGCGGTGTCCTTTCCCCTTTTGCACCTGGACGTAAGGAGCATCTCGTCGGCTATCTTCTTTATGGCGGCAAGGTCGGCCTTGTCGCCCATGCCGGATATGATATTGCGGAGCCTGACGGCGGCCTCGTAAGTGCCCATCTCGCACGGGAAGCACTTGCCGCACATCGGCCCGACGAGAAACTCATCTATGTAGTAAAGCGCCCTTTTAACGGGGCATTTGATCTCGTCCGCCTCTTTTTTGATATCAGCGGTTTTCTTCTCTTTAACTTCCGGCATCCTGCCTCCTAAGCCTTGCTCTCGGCGCTCTCGGCCACGCCTTTGCCGGGATGCTTTGTTATTTTCACCGCGTCCACGGGGCATGCGGTGTAGCAGGCCCTGCACTTGGTGCAATAGTCCTGGTCAACGAAATAGCCCCTGCGGGTCTCCTTCACCGCGTCATAGGCGCATGCCTTGTCGCACAGGCCGCAAAGGATGCACTGCTCGTGGTCTATCACGAAGGTGCCGAGCCCGCCGCAGACGCCGGCGCGGCAGTATTTGTCATATACGTGCTCTTCATATTCTTCGGGGAAGTATTTGAGCGTGGAGAGGATCGGATTCGGGGCGCCCTGTCCTAGACCGCAGAGCGAGGTCTTCACTATGCTGTTCGCGATTTTCTCGATATCCTCAAGGTCGTCGGGTCTTCCGTGCCCGCTTGTTATGCGCACGAGTATCTCAAGCATGTGGAATGTGCCTATACGACACGGCGGGCACTTGCCGCAGGACTCCGACTGCGTGAACGACAGGAAGTACTTGGCCATGTCCACCATGCACGTGTCTTCGTCCATAACGACCATGCCTCCGGAGCCCATCATCGAGCCCACCTCCCACAGCGAGTCGAAATCCACGGACATGTCGAGGTGTTTGCCGGGGATGCATCCGCCGGAGGGGCCTCCGGTCTGGACGGCCTTGAACTGCTTGTTGCCTATTATGCCGCCGCCTATATCGTAGATTATTTCCCGTAAGGTTATTCCCATCGGGACCTCGACGAGCCCGGTGTTTTTGACCTTGCCCGTGAGGGCGAAAACTTTCGTGCCCGGCGATTTCTCCGTGCCGATGCCGCGGAACCAGTCCGCGCCTTTCTCCACGATCGGGGGCACGCACACGTAGGTCTCTATGTTGTTGAGGTTGGCCGCATAACCCCACGGGCCTCCTTCGGGCTCAGACAGCCTGGGCGGCCTCGGCCTCGGAAATCCCCTTTCGCCCTCTATCGAGGCTATAAGGGCGGTGGACTCGCCGCAGACGAAGGCGCCCGCGCCCTCCTTGATGTCAAGGGTGAAACTGAAGTCCGTCCCGAGGATGTTCATGCCAAGCAGTCCGAGCTCTTCGGCCTGTTTGATGGCAGCCTTTAAGTTTTTCACTGCCAGGGGATATTCGTGCCTGACGTATATGAGGCCGTAACGCGCCTCGATCGCATAAGCGCAAAGGATCATGCCTTCAATAAGGCTGTGCGGGTCCCCCTCCATGATGGCCCTGTCCATGAATGCGCCGGGGTCTCCCTCGTCTCCGTTTGCAAGCACGAATTTTATGTCGCCCCCGGACCTCTTCGTATGCCTCCACTTGAAACCCGCGGGGAACCCGGCCCCGCCACGGCCCCTGAGGTTTGCCTTGTCTACCTCATCGAGCACCTCGTCGGGGGTCATGGAGCCAAGGGCCTTTTCCATGGCGCGGTAGCCGCCCATTACGATAGAGTGCTCGATGTTGCCGGGGTCGATGCGCCCGTTGTTTCTTAAGGCGATTCTCACCTGTTTTTTATAGAAGGGGACGTCGTCGATTTTTTCCACAGGCTCCGAGAGTATGTCTTCCCTGTAAAGGGACTGCCTGTAAGGGGTCCCCTTCGCAAAGGTATAGCTGAAAATATGGGGCACGTCCTTTTCCTTCACCCTCTGGTAGAACAGGCCCGCCGGCTCCACTATCATGACAGGGCCCTTCTGGCAAAGCCCCTGGCACCCGGTCTTTACTATCTCGATATCCATGCCCTTGTCGCTGGCTCCGTCCTCGAGGGATTTAATGACCTTTCTGGAGCCGGTTGCCATGCAGGCGGTGCCGCAGCAGACCCTCGCCCTTGGGGCATCCTTAGGGAAGACAGTCCCTTCGATTTCCCTTCTGAGGGTTTTAAAGTCCTCTATGTTCGAAAGCCTTTTCATCTGGCGTTCCTGATCTTATCCGAAATTTCGGTGAATTTTTTCTCGTCTACCTCGCCTACGACCTCTTCGTTAAGGGTCGCCACCGGGGCAAGGCCGCAGCAGCCGACGCAGCCCACGGTCTCAAGCGTAAGGGACATGTCCTCAGTGGTTTCGCCCTCGGAGATGGCGAACTCGTTCTTGAAACTGTCGAGTATCTCGCCGGCGCCCCTGACGTGGCAGGCAGTGCCCGTACAGACCGAGACGATGTTCTTTCCGCGGGGCTTGAAATGGAACTGCTTGTAGAAGGTCGCCGTGCCGTAGACGTCCGAAAGGGAGACGTTCAAGGTCTTTGAGAGCTTCTTTATCTCCTCCTCGGGGAGGTAGTTGTGCTCCTTCTGTATGTGGTGGAAGGCGTGGATTAGGAGCCCATGCTTTTTCTGCTTGTCAGAAAGCACTTCGGAGAAGTTTCCGATGGCTTTGTCAATGTCCATTTCTTCCAGCTTCATTCAACTCCCCTTTTATGTAATTCCCATGTGGGGCTTTACGCTCTTTTCCAGTTCGCGCCTTGCGGCCATGTCCATAAGCACCCTTTCGGTGCCGAACCTTCCGGGCTCGTACTTCCTGAGCTTGAGTCTCTCCCTTGCCTTGTCGATGTAGTCCAGCGCCATCTGAAGTATTTTCTCTGGGTCGGGCTCGAAGTGAAACGCGCCCATGAACCTCTCAAACCATACGTCGGTCATTATCTTCGTTACCTCATCGCTTGCGCCGACCGGGGAGTCTCCGCCGAATATCACGGGCACTCCGGAGGCCGCGAAGTAGCAGCCGATGGCAATCGCCTTCTCGCTCATCCACTCCGGGGCGATGCCGACTGCCGGCATGCCGCCTATCTCGTCGGAGAGGCCTCCCTCCTTGGCCATCGCCGTGGCGATGGTCAGTATCCGTGAATTGTCCACGCAGGCCCCGAGGTGAAGAATAGGGGGCATCCCCGTTGCCTCGCAGACTTCTTTGAGGCCCGGCCCGGCCTGCTCAAGCGCGGTCTCCGGCGTAAGGTATCCTGCGGTGCCGCACGCGGCGGAGCCGCAGCCGGTGGATACTATGAGCACGTCGTTTCTGATGAGCTCCATCGCGAGGAACCTGTGAAGGCCGGTCGCCGTCACCCTGGGGTTGTCGCAACCCGCAAGGCCCACGATACCGCGAATTCTTCCGGTCATTATGGCGTCGTTAAGGGGCCTGTACGACGCCCGCCACCTTCCGCCGAGCATGTACTCTATGTATTCGTCCGAGAAACCGGCTATGACGGGGAACTTGTCCGAGACGTGGCTTCCTTCGGCCTTTCTGTTTGGGTAGTTGTCGATAGCGGTCCTTATTATCTCCCTTGCGATGTCTCTTGCCCTGTGCTCGTCGTACTCGATGTGCATGGCGCCCGGCATCTTTGCCTTCGGGGAGGTCGTGATTATCTTTGTGTGGAACTTCTTTGACAGTTCCGCTATGGCAGGCATTATGCACTGCACGTCCACGGTCATCGCGTCTATAAGGCCGGTCATGATGCCCAGTTCCTGGTTCGTAAAGCCGCCTGCCGTTGGTACGCCGTGTCTCATCAGCACTTCGTTGGCGGTACAGCACATGCCGCCGAGGTTGATGCCGTTTGCTCCCTTGGACTTTGCGTACTCAAGGAGTTCCGGCTCGGAGGCCGTATCCACGATTATCTCGGCAAGCGTGGGCTCGTGGCCATGC
>DAOUWH010000142.1 GCA_030667205.1 Nitrospirota bacterium | reverse complement strand
CAATCGGGGGTAAGTTCTCCGGAGAGAGACCTCTCGAACTCGTCCTTCAGAAAGCTCTTATCTATACCCGTATCTATTATCTCCCACGGAAGGGGCTCATCCGCCTTGAACTCCTTCTTTGCGCAGGCGAAGGCGTCCACCCCGGTGGAGTCCATCGCACCAAGCCACTTCTTGAAATCAAACGACTCGCTCCAGCCGTCAAGCTTTGCGCCCCCGCGCCAGGCGGCCTCGATAAAGGGGGCGAGGCTTGCGTCTCCACGTGCAAAGGCCGCCTCCAGCATGCTCATCTGCTCGTCGTGGCCCTTGACGTTTACCCTCCTGAGCGCGCCCCTGAGGTAGTCTTTCTTCTCCCTGACGTATTCAATGTCGGCCTGGGCGCACCACTGGAAAGGCGTGTGGGCTTTCGGCACAAAAGGCGAGACCGAGACGCTGATGTTTACGAACCTCGACGTGTGGCGCCTGGCCGTCTTAATGGCCTGCGTTACCATCCCGGGTATCGCCTCGATATCCTCGTCGCGTTCGCCCGGAAGCCCTATCATGTAGTAGAGTTTTAAATTCTGCCACCCTTCCCTGAACAGTGCCTCTATGGCCCTTTCGTAGTCTTCCTCGGAAAAGTCCTTGTTGATGACGGCCCTCAGCCGTGCCGTGGCCGCCTCCGGGGCGATGGTGAAACCGGATTTCCTTACGGCGCGTATCTCCCTGAGGACCTCGGGGCTTACGGCCTTGACCCTAAGCGAAGGGAGCGACACAGACAGCATACGCTGCGAGAACTTCCTGTTAAATCTTTTAAGGAGCGGCAGGAGGGCGCTGTAGTCCCCGGCGCTAAGAGAGGTGAAGGCCACCTCCTCGTGCCCCGTGCTTTTAATGCACTGCTCCGCAAGCTCCAGCACGCGCTCCGGGGTCCTTTCCCTGAGAGGCCGGTATATCATGCCCGCCTGGCAGAACCTGCAGCCTTTGGTGCAGCCCCTTGAGACCTCGATGTTTATCCTGTCGTGCACTATCTCGGTGTAGGGCACAACCGGGCTGGAGGGAAAAGGGGCGTCCTCAAGCGAAGGGATGAACCTCCTCGTTACGGGCTGCCCTTTATTGAGCGAGGGCACGAATACGCCCTCGACCCTTGAGAGCGCCTCAAGGACCGAGTGCCTGCCCTCGGGCTTGTGCTTCGCGACGGTCCCTACTATCTCGGGCACGGCCTCCTCGCCGTCGCCCACTAAAAACGCATCGATAAACGGGGACATCGGAAGCGGGTTTACGGTGCACGGCCCCCCGGCAACCACAATGGGATGCGCCCCTGTCCTTTCCTCCGACCTCAGTGGTATGCCGCCCAGCGAGAGCATGTTCAGCACCGACGTGTACGCAAGCTCGTACTGAAGGCTGAACCCCACCACGTCAAACGCCACAAGCGGGGTGCCCGACTCAAGCGAACAAAGCGCAATGCCTTCGCGCCTCATGGCCTCGTCCATGTCAAGCCAGGGGTGAAAGACCCTCTCGCAGGAGGCATACGGGAGCGCGTTTACGATGTCATAGAGTATCTTTAGCCCCAGGTGCGACATCCCCACATCGTAGATGTCGGGAAAGGCAAGGGCCACCCTGAGGGGCGCGCCTTCCTTCCTCAGGGCGTTTATCTCGCTGTCGATATACCTGCTTGGTTTCTGAAAATGTAAGATATTCACATAGTTAGCATATCATCATTTGAGCGCCTTTGACAAGGGCGCCACTGGCACTTTGCATTGAAATCGTAATGAGATTAGCAAACAAGGAAGGGCTGAATTCCCGACCCACGGTCGGAAACGCGCTTATTAGACCTCCGGGGGCCGACTTGGAGCTAAGATTCCGGTGCCGGGGCCTTTCTTATTGCGCGTATCAGCCGAGCAAGGGCCCCGCCCGTAATAACCCCTGCCGTGGTCAGAATCAAAAACGGGAGCAGAAATGCACAGACCACGTTGACCCCTTCGATCCCGAAATTGCAGACCGTATCGACAAGCGACCATGGGCCGGGGACAAGGGAGTCGCAAATTGCATCGGATAGAGGAGTTGCAGGCCGTCCCCCGATAATTAAGTAGCGGAAATCGTAAAGCCAAACGAGCACCCCGATAATGCCGCCTATTATCGCGCCATCTTTTACGTCCCTTTTCATTGATGGGCTTCCAATCTTACATTATAGTGAAGATTTTCCCCGGTTATCCAATCTTACATTATAGTGAAAATTTTTTTCAGTATAGTAAAGTTTTTTCAGTTATCCAATCTTACACTTTAGTAAAGATTTTTTCAGTTATCCAATACTTTTCACCCCCGTGGGGCAGAAATTTCCAGTGGCGCCTTTTACTTTTGCGCCCTGAATTAAATATCATTAAGGTACATATATGCCACCCTCAACCATGGAAGATAAACTCGAAAAGCTCATCGACATCCTCAAAGGGATGGAAGGGGCAGTGCTTGCCTACTCCGGCGGCGTGGACAGCACTCTTCTGCTGAAAATGTTACGGCTCTCAGGCATAAAGGCGATCGCCGTTACCTCAAAATCCCCGACCACCCCGGAGCACGACCTCGCGGACGCCAAGCGCATGGGCGGGGAAATAGGCATAGAGCACCGCATTATCGAGACCTCCGAGATGGAGGACGAAGACTTCATTAAAAACTCCCCCGACAGATGCTTCCATTGCAAGGACGAACTGTTCAAGAAACTCCGTGCCATTGCGGACGCGGAAGGTTTTTCCGTCGTAGTGGACGGCGCGAACCTCGACGACACGGACGACTTCCGCCCCGGCATGCGAGCCGCGGAGGCGCACGGCGTGCGAAGCCCGCTTATCGAGGCCGGCCTCCGAAAAGATGAGATCCGGGAGGCATCGAGGAAACTCGGCCTGGACACCTGGGGAAAACCCTCCTCTGCCTGCCTATCTTCACGGATACCATACGGCACACCCATAACTACCGACGCGCTCGAAAGGGTTGCCGAAGGAGAGAGGGTCCTGAGAGAGATGGGCTTCGAGGCCCTGAGGGTCCGGGACCACGGCGCGATTGCGAGGATAGAGGTCCCCGGATAGCAGATGCGCGAGGTGCTCGAGAAAAAGGACGCCCTCGTCAGCCGCCTGAGGGAGGCCGGGTTCAAGTTCGTATGCCTCGACCTCGAGGGCCTCAGAAGCGGGAGCATGAACAGGCTGCTTAAATGAAGCAGGCGACCTTAAGCGACATCGAAAAATGCGTGCTGTGCGGCACCTGCAAGGCCGTCTGTCCCACGCATGCGTACTCGGGGATCGAGCCCCTGAGCGCAAGGGGCAGGATGTTGCTCCTGCACGATTATTTTACAGGGTCCCTGAGGCCAAGCAAACTCCTGAATGAAAGACTCTACAGCTGCACCCTGTGCGGGCTCTGCGAGGCCGCCTGCCCCCTCGGCGTCGGCGTGACGGAGGCCGTCTACCTGGGCCGTAGCGCCCTCGTGCGGTCGGACGGGAGGCGCAGGCTCATGAGGGCCGCCACAAAGCTCTCGCTGAAAAACCCGAACCTGAGTTTTAGAACTCTAAAACTTGCGTTCACCCTCGGAGGGTCACTCGTCCCCCGCCTCCTTAAACGTTCCGTCCCCTTCGGCATTACCCTGCCGGACAGGCCGCTCCGGGACGGCCAGAATATTTTTAAGCCCCCGAAGAAAAAGGGCCGCGTCGCGCTGTTTACCGGCTGCAGCATAAATTATCTCTATCCCGGACTCGGCGCCTCTCTCATAAACGTTCTTCTGGGCGTGGGATATGAAGTGGTGCTCCCGCCGGGCGAGGTCTGCTGCGGCGAGCCCCTGAGGGCCCTCGGCCTCGAAGAAGAGGCCATTAAACTCGCAAAGAAAAACCTCGACATCTTCGGCAGGCTCAGGGCGGATGCGGTAGTAAGCCTCTGCCCCACGTGCGTCCTTGCTCTCAGGGTGCACTACGCCTCGCTCCTTGGCCGGGGAGTTGAAAACGCAATGGACGTGACCGAGTTTCTCCACGACAAGATCACCCCTATTTCGCCTCCCGGGGAGAAAAACGTGGCCTACCACAACCCATGCCACATGGGGACCGGCCTCGGAGTCAAAAAACAACCCCTTTCCATTCTGCGCGGTCTTGGACACGACGTAATCGAGCAGGCGGACCCCGGTTGCTGCGGCTTCAGCACAAGCCTCTGGGACGCCGAGGTATCAAACGGTCTTCTCGAAGGGACCTTAAAGCAATTGGGGAACGCCCCGGCCATCATCACCGCATGCCCGGGCTGCATGATGCAGCTTGGAAGAAGGCACCCAAACGTAAGGCACATCATCGAAACGATCGCCGAAGGCACGGTACAGGCATCTTCCAAGCCCAAAACCGAGGCCGCATAGCCAATTTCCCCTGCACGAACCCCGCACTAATAATTCGATAATTTAAAATGATACGGATTCCTGTAAAAATGGCTGCCCCGCCTGTTATAATTGTGCATTCCTGATTTCGGCACAGCAATCCAGAACATATGAGGGGAGGGAACACATGAAGTTTTTTATCGATACCGCAAACGTGGACGATATCAAAAAGGCATGGGAGCTTGGAGTCCTTGACGGCGTAACCACGAACCCCTCGCTTATCGCAAAGGAAAAGCGCGAGCCGGTCGAACTCCTCAAGGAGATCTGCTCGATCGTGGACGGCCCAGTAAGCGCCGAGGTCGTCGGCACCGACGCCGACACCATGGTCAAGGAGGCCGACGAGCTTGCCGCGTTGCACAAAAACATAGTGGTAAAGATACCTATGACCGTGGAAGGCCTCAGGGCCACCAAACGGCTTACCGCCCTTGGCATCAGTACCAACGTCACACTCATGTTTTCGTCGAGCCAGGCCCT
>DAOUWH010000281.1 GCA_030667205.1 Nitrospirota bacterium | reverse complement strand
GCTTGCCGAGGAGGCGGTTGAGAGGTTCGGCCCGAGGGTCGAGGCGATTACCTTCACCGCACCCATCAAGGAAGACCTTGCGGTCACCGTAAGGCGTCACTTCGAAGACAGGACTCTGAGAATCCCCCGGGACAAGGCTTTAAGGGAAGACCTCCACTCGGTAAAAAGAACCGTTACGCACGCCGGCAACGTGCGCTTTGCCGCCGACAGGACCGGGGGCTCGCACGCCGACCGCTTCTGGGCGCTCGCGCTTGCTCTGCACGCAGGCAACTCTCAGCCAGCCGCCGTGCGCTACGAGCAGCTCCGACAGAGGGGCCGCAGTTTCGAGGACAGGGGATGCTGGTAATTAAAAACCATAAAAAAGGACGAGGCAAAGATGGCACTTGTGGACCAATACGGTAAGGCGATCAAACAGGGCCGGCCCATACTCGATGAGCTGGGGGTCACGGCGGTGAGGAACATGTACTCGACATATCCCTCCCGGGGGCTTACGCCCGAGAGGCTTGCGCAGATATTCAGGGAGGCCGACACCGGCGAGGTAAGGCGGCAGGCGGAGCTCTTCGAGGAGATGGAGGAAAAAGACGCGCACCTGAGCTCCGTGCTCCAGACCCGGAAGCTCGCGGTCGCGGGCCTTGAATGGGAAGTGGTGGCAGCCTCGAGGGAGAAAGCAGACGAGAGCATCGCGGCGTTCATCAAGGAAGCGCTTTTCTGGACGGAAAACTTCGATGGCGCACGCATAGACCTCCTCGACGCGGTGGGCAAGGGGTTTTCGGCCAGCGAGATAATGTGGGAGGTAGCCGAAGGCAAGGTGTGGGTCAAGGACCTCAGGTGGCGGCACCAGAAGCTGTTTACATTTATTGAACAACCGGGCTCGTCCACGGAAGGCGCTTCAACGCCGCGCCTCCTAACGGATGCCGCGCCCGTATACGGCGAGGAGCTTCCGGCAAACAAGTTCGTGGTGCACAGGGCGCAGAGCCGCTCGGGCATTGCGCCGAGGGCGGGCATCCTGAGGCCGTGCGCCTACATGTACCTCTTTAAAAACTACACGCTGAAGGACTGGGTCGTATTCAACGAGCGATATGCCATGCCCATGAGGGTAGGCAAGTTCGGCCCAGGCACCTCCGAGGCCGACAGAAAGGTCCTTAAAAGCGCTGTCTTTAACCTCGGCACAGACGCCGCGGCCGTGATATCGGACTCCACCGTAATCGAGTTGCTTGAGCAGACCGGAAAGAGGGCATCGGCAGACGTGTTTCAGCGGCTCACGGAGTTCTGCGACCGCGCCGTCTCAAAGGCAGTGCTCGGGCATACCGGAAGTGCCGAGGCCACCCCCGGCAGACTCGGCTCCGAGAACGAAGCGCGCGAGGTAAGGCAGGACCTCCTTGAGGCAGACGCAAAGGCCCTGGCAAAGACAATCACCATGCAGCTCATCCGTCCCCTGGTTGAGTTTAACTTCGGCCCCGGCACTAACCTGCCTTCCTTCCGGTTCAAGTACGAGGCAGGCGTGGATTTAAAAGCCCTTGCCGAGACCTATGCCACGCTCGTCAGAGACGTGGGCTTCTCCTGCATACCCGAGGGCCACATCCGCGAGCGCTTCGGAATACCATCACCTGAAAAAGGAGCGAAATCATGAGCACTCAGAAGATGACCATAAGCTCGGAGCTTAAAGGACCGCCCTCAGAGATTCAGGTCGTCCCCTTCGGCACGCACTCAACCGCCAAAGGCGCCTTCACACTCGATAGCGAAAGCATGAAAGAAGTTATAGGCGATTTCAACTCCCGCGAAAACGACCTGGTCATAGACTACGAACACCAGAGCCTCGGCGAGGGCGAGGCCCCGGCCGCGGGCTGGATAAAGAGGCTTTTCTCTGTTTCCCCGGGGGGCTCTCGGGGGAATGGGATCCCCACTCGCTCTGCCGGCATATGGGCCGTGGTCGAATGGACCCCGCGCGC
>DAOUWH010000080.1 GCA_030667205.1 Nitrospirota bacterium | reverse complement strand
GTCTGCTGTCCTGATGGAGCGATTGATTAAATCTGTGAACAACGAAAGATAAGAGGGGAAGAGCCGATGAGGAAATCAAGCCTGGTCTTATTGGTTGCATTAGGGTTTTCGCTCAGCGCCTGCGGGCCGAAGATGATAACAAAAGAAGAGGCGTTTCCCAAGATGTACGCAGAGCGACCAATTTCGGTGCTGGTGCTTCCTCCGATGAACGAAACCACCGCCGCCGACGCGAAGGAATACTACGCTACTACCATTGCGGAGCCGCTGTCATACGGCGGGTATTATGTCTTTCCTCTCGAGGTGACTTACGAGATAATGAAAGCTGAGGGGATATACGATACGGAACTGCTCTTGAACACGCCGCCGCAAAAATTCCGGGAGTATTTTGGCGCCGATAGCGTCCTTTACATCAAGATACTGAATTGGGATACGGCTTATTACGTAGTGGGCGGTCATGTCAAGGTTTCTGTGGAATTCCTGCTAAGGTCTACAACTACGGGTGAGGACTTGTGGAAATACGATGGCACGATTATTGTTGATACCTCCGGGGGCTCAGGCGGTGCCGGTGGTCTTGCAGGATTGCTCATAAAAATCGCCATCACTGCAGTAAAAACCGCAGCTACGGATTATGTTCCTCTGGCCAAACAGGCAAACAGTATAGCACTCGTTTCAATACCCTATGGCAAATACCACCCGGATTTCGATACGGACAGGGCAGCAGAAGTCGTAATAGAAAAGAAAGTACAAGAAGAGACAGAGTAGGCAACTGCTTTGTTTCAGATAAGCCCGTAGGCTGCTGCGATAAAGCAAGAAACGGGGACAGTTCTATTTTAGAGGGCGGGCACTGCGGGGTTTTAAACTCGCCCGAGGCATAGCCCCTTAAAAAATTTTCCGCTACTCTATCACCCACACTGCGCAGTTCTTCCCGGAATGAAGCACATTGCTTGAGGTGCTTCCGAAGAGGAATTCCTCTTTCTTCGATATGCCGCGCCTGCCGATGATGACCGTGCAGCACTGAAGCCGCCTCTGCACATCGAGGATGCAGTCGGCAACGGACGGGCAGTCCCTGACGTCAACGACGGTGTCCACCCTGTCTTCGGGGAACCCCGACTGGACGAGCACCTGGCGGTATCGCTCGAGAATCTCGGCGGCCCCGGCCTCGTGCTCCTTGAGCCACGCGCCGCGCTCCTCGTCGGTGCTGAAATAGTCCGCCGGGGGCTCGGGTATGACGCTGAGCACCGTGGCGCGGAACCCCGGGACCCCTCCCACGAAGTCCGCGACATAAAGGACGGCGCGTTTTGCGTTTTCGGAGTCGTCCACCGCGATAAGGAGGTGGCGGTCGGCGCCGGGGGAATTTTTGCTTTCCGGTTTCATGGCAGTCCTTCCTTTCCTGAATTATGAACTATGGATTTTATCCCTGGCCTCCTGAAGGTCGGCCAAAAGCTCCCCGGTGTTGTCGTAGAAGATGTTCGCGCCCGTCGAAAAATGCATGAGCACGTAGTTCAGGGCGTCGGGTATGTAGGGGTAGACCTTCTTGAGGTTAACGACCCGGTTGCCGAAGACGATGTTAAAATCCTCCTCGGTCAGCCGCTGAAACACCGGCGAGCCTTCGCCCCTGAGCTGGTGGGCCGTCACGTCGCCGCGGCCCGCAAGATATGCCAGCACGTTTCCCAGCCCGAACACGTCGTAGCCGAAGACGTTCTCTTTGTGCAGGTAGTTGAAATCGAAATCTATCCAGCGGCTCAGGCCGGTGGCCCTTTCCTTTATTATATGGTCGCGCCTGATGTCCCCGTGTTTCTCGCCGCGGTCATGGAGGAACCCTATCGCCTTCACCAGGCCGATATACTCGTCCAGCACCGAGGGGAAGTGGTCGTGGAAATACTCCTCGTGGTCCTTGCCAAGCCCCAGTACGTGGTCGGCCAGTGTAGGTCCCCTGATGTGGTCGATGATCCGGATGATGTTTCCCGATGCGTCCTTTACCGAGAAGCCCTGCATGAAGTTCGGGTGCCCCCTGACCATGTCGAGGATGGCGGCCTCTTTCCCGGGGCTCCTTACGCACTCGAATGTCAGGTCCCCCACCCGCGCGGTAAAACGCTCCAGGAATACCATTTTAATGATCTTTGTGCTTCCGTCGGAGAGGTCCAGCGCCCTTCTTACCCAGAACTTCGGCTCCTCGTCTATGCCGAAACGGCCTTCGCGCTCGTAGTTGCGGATGAAGTATGGACGGCCCTCTAAAATAACCACGTCGCCGTAGTCGACCCTGAAGAAGTCCGACGTGTCGGTGATAATTCTGAGCCTCTCGGGGACCTTCCCGGGCCCGGCCCGGCGGGCTATCATGTCCCTGAGGGCGTCTTTGTCGGGACGCGTCCCGGCGGTGGGGGCCTGTGTGCCGTTCATAATTACAATTTAGATTATTTTGTGGGAGGTTGCAAGGATTAAAAGGAGTAACCGACGCCGGGCGGTATTTTCAGCCTGCCAGGGCCTTCTTCACCACCGAGATGAGGGCCTCGGGGGTGAAGGGCTTTTCCATGTAGTGGTAGATGCCCTGCTGGACGGCGCGTAAAGCGGTCCCCTCGGTGGAGTAGCCGGTAAAGAGTATGATTTTCGTCTCCGGGTACTTCGCGACGATGTGCGCGGCAAGCTCAAGGCCGTCAATATGGGGCATCTTGAAGTCCGTAAGCACGAGGTCGTAGCGCTTCTGCTTGAGCTTATAGAGCCCTTCGACGCAGTGCTCGGCCGTATCGATGCTGTAGCCCTCCGGCCCGAGAGTCCTTGTGCAGCTTATCCGGACTATCTCCTCGTCGTCTATGACGAGTATGTTTTTACCCGGTTCCATTAACCTGTCTCCTCCCCTTCTTTCTTCAGCGGCAGGCGCACGAAGAAGCTTGTGCCCTCGCCGACCTTGCTCTTGACGGTCATGTCTCCGCCGTGCTTCTTTATGATGCCGTAGCTTACGGGAAGGCCGAGCCCGGTGCCCTGGCCCACGGGCTTGGTGGTGAAGAACGGCTCGAATATCTTGTCGAGGTTGTTGGGGTAGATGCCCGGGCCGGTGTCGGTGACCTCTATCTCGATGTAGCGCTCGGGGTCCTCCCCGACCACCCGCGTGGCTATGCTGATTGAGCCGCGGTCGTCCATCGCGTCGGCGGCGTTGGTCAGGAGGTTCAGGAACACCTGCTGGAACTGGTTGGGGTCGATGGTGAGACGCGGGATGTCCTCCACGAACTCCATCCATATCTGGACGTTGTGGAACTTGATCTGGTTTTTGACCATCTCGACCGTGGCATCGAGGAGCTCGTTGACGTCGGTCTCCATGGACTCCGAAACGCCCTTCCTGGCGAAGCCGAGCATGCCCTTGATTATCTTCGTGCACCGCTCGGACTGCTCGATTATCAGGTCCAGGTCCTCGATGTCCTGTTTCCTGTCCGGCGGAGTGCGGTCCTTCAGTAGGTGGGTGAAGGTGAGTATGCCCGTAAGGGGGCTGTTGAGCTCGTGGGCCACGCCCGCGGCCATCCGGCCGAGGGAGGCGAGCTTCTCGGCGTTTATTATCTGCTCATGGGCGTTTACTATCTCGGCGGTCTTTTTGTCCACCTCCTCCTGGAGGCTCCGGGTCCAGTCCTCCATGTTCTCCCGGTACCTTTTGATGTCCTGCGCCATGGTGTTGAAGGTCTCGGCCAGCAGGCCCATCTCGTCGCGGGACTTTATGTTTATCGGGGTGTCGAGGTCCCCGGTCGCAAGCCTCTTCATGCCCAGCTCCAGCTCGGCCACGGGCCTTGTGACGAACCTGTAGAAGATAAGTATCAGCATCAGGGAGGCCGAGAGGACGGCCACGGCCCCAAAGACGAGGGTGCCCCTGAACATCTGCTGCCTCGTGAGCTCTATCGCCGTGGTCCTGAAGTCCGTCTGCAGGACCCCGAGCACGCGCTCGCGCTCGGAATGCACGTGGCAGGCGGCAGTGAAGCACGCGGGCTCGTTGCGGATAGGGAGGAGGAACCTCAGGAGTTTCTCGCCCTCTTTGGTGGTAATGGTCTCCGGAGGGGGCTCCCTGCCCATGATGGATTCGGCCATCGGCTGGGACATCTTGACCGTACGCCCCTGCGTTTCCGGGTCTGACGCGAATACGGTGACCCCTCTGGGGCTGAGCACCTGTATGTCGAGGATGTCTTCCGAGGTGGCCAGCACCTCCAAGGTATGCTGCATGGCTTCGTACTGCGCGGTGAGCATCCCGTAGTGTATGGCCCTGCTTACGAGGTCGGCCTCTGAGCGGCCGTGGCGGCGGAGGTTCTTCATCAGGATGTCCTCGTTGAACTTAAAGAATATGAAGCCGATAAGGAGGCTTCCGCTGAACAGCATGATGCTGGTGGCGAGTATCAGTTTGCCGGCAAGTGTCTCGTATGGTTCCCTTCGTTTTGCCACGAAGTATTCTATCACAGGTGGACGGCACTTTTACCATCTGGCAGCAAGCCTCTAAATTCTAATATCAGAATCCAAAACCACCTTTTTGTTTCAGTTTGAATTTTGAAATTCGGCATTGTTTAGTGCCTGGGATTTAGGATTTGAGCCGGAGGCGCGGACTATGTAACCGATTACACAATTGTGGAGCCCGCTACATAGCCTGGCGGACGTCCGCCCGGAAAATTATCAATAAAATCCAGCATATTTTTTTGAGAGAGGATGGTATAATGATTGCATGTCTGGTGGCGTGAAGCAAGCAGGATTCGGGCAGACAGGCGTTACCCTGATTGAGCTTCTGGTTGTGATGGCCATAATCGGGATAGTGGTTCTTGTGGGGGTTAACATGATGGGTGGAGTGCTGGCAAAGCACAGGGTGGGCGCCGCCGCAAGCGATTTGGCCACGAGGCTGAAGGCCGCGAAGATGCTTGCCGTGGTGCGTAACAGGCCAGTGACCGTTATATTCAATGCAACCACCAGCACTTACCATGCCTGTCTGGATACCGGTATTATAGGCGACTGCACGGACGGCGGCGACTTTCTGAACCTCGACAGTGGCAGGCCGACGGGCACGCTCGCCAAGTCGGAAATAGCTTTGCACGCCAACCTGGATATGTATGGCGCGGACTTCGGCGATGCCAATCCCCCGGCGGTGACCTACATGCCGCCCTCGGGGCTTCCGGTAAATATAATGTCCAGCGCGGCGTTCGTCAACGGCTCAGTGTGCTTCGTGGCGGAGCCCGGAGACGAGGGCGACGCCCATGACGCCCGCTACGCATACCGGAGGATCTCGGTAAACCCCATCGTGGGCAAGGTGACCCAGTGGAAGAACGCAAAGGGAATCGTTGCTCAGCCCGTGTGCGGAAACGCGGACGACAACTGGGATAAGGTCTTCTGATGAGAGGTATAAGGAACGACAAGGGCTTCTCGCTTACCGAGCTGATGCTGGCCATGACCATACTGGCCGTCGGGCTTCTGGCCCTGGCCCAGATGCAGATAATGGCGATGCAGGGCACTACTTCCTCGAGAGAGTTCTCGACCGCCACGAACCTCGCCCGCGAGACCATGTCCGAGGTAAAGATGCCGGGCGTGTTCTTCGAAAGCGGGGCTCTCGTGACAAGGCTGAGCCCCATCCTTGTAAACACCACTTCCGACAACGACGCCGATGCCGATTTCTACTGGCCGGTAACAACGGCCACCGACATAGACGACCTCAGCCTCGCCGCCGGGTCGAGGCCCTTCATGTTCGACTTCATCGAGGTGCTCAACGAGGGCGACAAGACTTTCACGCGGGCATGCTTCGACCCGCTCTTCCCCGGCCAGCCCAGGGCCTGGCCCAACACGTGCGATGCCGCAGATATCGCCAATGGGGATTACGTCAGGGTAATCAACGTAAGGAACATACCCTCGAACCTGGACGAG
Organism: Nitrospirota bacterium; assembly: GCA_030667205.1. Taxonomy (GTDB): domain Bacteria; phylum Nitrospirota; class Thermodesulfovibrionia; order Thermodesulfovibrionales; family JdFR-86; genus DAOUWH01. The sequence continues at coordinate 1,048 of DAOUWH010000080.1, read as the reverse complement.
GCCAACGCCATTATGAAGGAAGTCAACGTCATCATCCTGTGGGAGGAACGAAACCGGACCCGGAGCGTAAGCATGGTCACACGTGTAGGGAGGAAAAACAGTGCGTTTTTCTAATAAGGGCATAAAGGGTGTGACCCTCATAGAGCTTATGGTAGTCATTGCGATTCTGGGCATCGTGCTCAGCCTCATATACTCGATATTCATAAGCCAGATGCGCTCCAGCGTATGGAGGGCACAGCTTGCCGACAGGCAGCAGAACTGCCAGGCCGCGATGAACGTCATGATAGGGGACCTGACGAAGGCCACGTCCATCGAATACGAGACCGGGTTATGCGACGACTTGATTTCGATGGATATTCCGCTGGATGATATTAATTTCGAGACGATTACCTATTCCACAGACGGCACAACCGATGACCCGGGCGCCCTTCTCAGGGCGTCTTCGGTGGATGACAAGTCGGCTGACATCGCCGACAACGTCACCGGCCTCGACGTGCTATGTTTCAACCGGGTGGGCCAGCAGATGGGCGCGGTAAACGCATCGAGCGCCTCGGACGTAAGGAGGGCGCAGATTTCCCTTTCGTGCATAACCTCCGGCTTCAGGCCGGGCACCTCCGATAGGTCCGAGACCACGCTCACAAGCTCTGTGGAATTCAGGAACATGCCCAATGTCTCCGGCTCGGGCTGTGGGATCCTGAGCTTTGGTTTATCCCCCACGGATGTGGCTTTCTGTGACGCCCCTCCCGCCCCGGGAGGGACTTCCGACATAGAAATAGAGATATGCACTCTCGCCGGCGAGGCCAGGGGCGGAACGGTCAGGATATTCCCGAGGGTTCCCATCCTCGATATCCAGAGCACCGGCAGCGTCCCCGTCACGTTTGTTGACGGGGTGGCCAACATGGAAATCCCCACCCCCGCCGAGGGCGCAAAGTGCGCGGATATGGCCCCGTACACGGCCCTGGTCAACGCTGCGGACATGGCGGAGATGCTGGCCGGCACCTCGGTGGAGATGGTGGCCGTTTGGAATCCCGGGGGCCCGGGCTGCGCC